>JAFAZC010000006.1 GCA_019239965.1 Kutzneria sp.
GAGGGCCTCCGGCCTGAGAGTGAGCCCGCTGATGGCCGAGGTGACGGTGTGCAGGTCGTCCGCGGCCTTGTCCCAGATGTCGGCATCGGAACGCAGCGCCTCGAGGGCTACCGAAACCTGCTTAGAACTGGGTGCGCTCATGATCGCGGTCCTCCGATCCTGGTCGTCGAGGTCACAGCGGCAGCCCGAGGCGGGCGAGGAAGCGTTGCGGATCGCTGGCCAGCGCGGTGAGCTCGGCGATGGCCGAACTCCGCGGTCCGGCGGTCAGCTCCGCGGGGGTGCTCTTGTCGTGCAGCTGCCGCAGCACGTCGAGGAGTTCGCTTTCGATCTCGGAGTCCCGGACACTGCCGACCCAGCCGGGATCCAGGGAGAGTCCGATGACGCGCCCGCGGCTGGCGGTTGCCGTGACGTGTCCGCCGGCGCTCTCGGCCGACACCGGGTGGTCGACGACGGGGGAGATCCGCTCGGAGAAGCGCCGGAGGTCGGTCGAGACCGCGTCCACGAGGCGGAGCACGTCCTGCCGGGTGAGCGGCGGCTCGTCGGCTCCGCCCGGCGTCGATGGGGCGGGCGGCCGCACCTCGGCAACGGGCGGCACGGCCTCCACCTGCCTGGCGAGTGCCCGCATGGTGGCCGCGTTGACCGCGGCGAGCACACTGGCGTCCAATGCGCGCGGATCGACCGACCTACGCCAGTCGGCGGCGAGCTTGACGGACACCACCTCGGCCGCTGGCGTGAGGGTGACCGTTACCACCGTGTCGGGATCTGTGCCGGTGACAACGTCCTGCGTGTCCGCATCGGCCCCCCGCGCGGACGCGGCGCCGTCGGCCTCCCAGTCGTCGGCCTCGTCAAACCCCCATCTGCGGTCATCCATCCGGCTGCCCCCTCAGGTCCGGTCTGACATGGTTCGCGTCACTGACTGGTAGCAGTACGTAGCGACGCCTGACAGGCTGGCAGAGTTCCCCGACCCATACCACCGGTTTCGCGGAATTCAACCCTCTGCCGACCAGCTCCGGACAGCCAGTGACCCCGGGGTGTCGCGGCCCACATCGGTGTCAGGACCGCGTCAACGAGGTACGCGGTGGCCGTCAAGAGTCCGTAAGGCCGGTCGGAAGCACCCGAAGGTGAGCGCACGCTTGCGATGACCGACTGCCGTCCAGGTGAGCGCAGTCGGGTTCGGGTTGGGAGGCGTTGTCATGGCCGATCTGGCCTACCTCGTGCTGGCGATCGGGGTCTTCGGGGTTCTCGCAATGGCACTGCGGGGATTGGAGCGATTGTGAACGACGCCGGAACGCTGGCGAACGTCGTGGGGGGCGTGCTTGCCCTGCTGCTGCTCGTCTACCTCTTCATCGCCCTGATCAGACCGGAGAAGTTCTGATGCACACCCTGACAGAGACCCGATGAAATCTGACACCTGGGCTGGCCTTTCCCAGGTCGCTCTTCTCCTTGTCGCACTCGCCGTGGTCTACCGGCCGCTCGGCGGATACCTGGCGCACGTCTACACCAGCGCGCGGCACTGGAAAGTCGAGCGACTCGTCTACCGTCTCGTGCGAGTGGATCCCGACTCCGAGCAGCGGTGGAGCACCTACGCCCGCGGCGTGCTCGGCTTCTCCTTCGTTTCCGTGGTTCTTCTCTACCTATTGCAGCGTCTGCAGACCGTGCTGCCGCTCGGGTTGGGGCGACCGGAGATCACACCGTCGGTGGCCTTCAACACCGCGGTCAGCTTCGTCACCAACACCAACTGGCAGTCCTACGTCCCCGAGACGGCCTTCGGACACCTGGTGCAGATGGCGGGACTCACGGTGCAGAACTTCGTCTCCGCCGCGGTCGGCATGGCGGTGGCGGTGGCGGTGATCCGGGGGTTCGTCCGGGCCGGCACAGATCGGCTCGGCAACGTGTGGGTGGACATCACCCGCGGCGTCATCCGGGTGCTGCTGCCACTGTCGCTGGTGTTCGCCGTCCTGCTGATCGGGCTCGGCGTGGTGGACAGCCTGTCCGCCGGTGTCGCGGTCACCGGCATCGACGGTGCCCAGCACACGATCGCGCTCGCGCCGGCGGCCAGCCAGGAGGCCATCAAGGAGTTGGGCACCAACGGTGGCGGCGTCTTCAACGCCAACTCCGCCCACCCGTTCGAGAACCCCAACGCGTGGACCAACCAGGTCGAGATCTTCCTCGTCCTGGTGATCCCGGTCAGTCTCACCAGGACCTTCGGGCTGATGGTCGGCGACAGGCGGCAGGGACACGCGATCCTGTCGGTGATGGCGTTGCTGTGGGGCGGCATGCTCGCGGTGATCTGGTGGGCGGAGGCGCATCCGAACGGACCAGCCGCGCTGCTGGCCGGCGCGGGCATGGAGGGCAAGGAGACCCGGTTCGGTGTCCCGTCGTCGGCTCTTTTCGCCGACAGCACCACGGGAACCTCCACCGGGGCGGTCAACGCCGCGCACGACAGCCTGAGCGGCCTCGGCGGCGGCGGAGCCATGCTGAACATGCTGTTCAGCGAGATCTCGCCCGGTGGAGTCGGCACCGGCATCTACAGCATTCTGGTGTTCGCCGTCGTCGCGGTGTTCCTCGCCGGCCTGATGGTCGGAAGAACGCCGGAATACCTCGGAAAGAAGCTGGGGCGCAAGGAGGTCACGATGGCCTCCATCGCCATGTTGGCCATGCCGACACTTGTGCTCGTTATGGCCGGCATCGCGGTCGTGCTGCCGGCGACGGCGGGCGCGCTGACCAATTTCGGTGCGCACGGCCTGTCTGAGGTCCTGTACGCCTATGCGTCCACAGCGAACAACAACGGCAGCGCGTTCGCCGGCATCACGGTGACCAGCGACTGGTTCCAGTCCACGCTCGGTGTCGCCATGGCGTTGGGTCGGTTCATCCCGATCTTGGCCGTGCTGTGTCTTGCAGGAGGTCTCGCCGTCCAGAAGAAGGTGCCGCTGTCGGCCGGAACGCTGCCCACCAGTGGCCCATTGTTCGTCTCTATGGTTGCCGGCACTGTCCTGCTTGTGGCGGCGCTGACCTTCGTCCCGGCGCTTGCTCTCGGTCCGATCGCGGAGGCCCTCTCATGACTACGACCACAACGGCGCCGCGGGATCGTTCCATCGTGCGGACGCAACGCCGCCATGCGGAGAACGCCGGCCGCAAGATGTCAGCCGGCGCGTTCACCCCGCGGCAGTTGCTCAGCTCGATTCCTGACGCGCTGCGCAAGCTCAGCCCGCGTCATCAGATGCGCAACCCGGTCATGTTCGTGGTGTGGGTCGGATCCGCGGTGTCAACGGTGTTCGCCATCACCAATCCGGGCGTGTTCTCCATCGTCGTCACGCTGTGGCTCTGGTTCACCGTGCTGTTCGCCAACCTCGCCGAGGCCGTCGCGGAAGGCCGCGGCAAGGCGCAGGCGGACTCCTTGCGGCGCACCAAACAGGAGGCGGTTGCCCGCAGGCTGACTGACTCCGGCGAGCAGCGGGTGCCCGGCACCCAACTAAGGATCGGCGACCTAGTGGTGGTTGAGGTCGGTGAGGTGATCCCGGGTGACGGCGATGTAGTCGAGGGCATCGCCACCGTGGACGAGTCCGCCATCACCGGCGAGTCGGCTCCCGTGATCCGGGAGTCCGGTGGAGACCGGTGCGCGGTCACCGGCGGCACGACCGTGCTGTCCGACCGGATCGTCGTGAAGATCACCACCAAGCCGGGTGAGTCCTTCGTGGACAGGATGATCGCCTTGGTGGAAGGCGCGTCCCGGCAGAAGACGCCGAACGAGATCGCGCTGACCATCCTGCTCGCGGTGTTGACCATCATCTTCCTGCTCGCGGTGGTCGCGCTGCAGCCGATGGCGATGTACTCGGGCAGTCCGCAGTCGGTGATCGTGCTCACCGCGCTGCTGGTGTGCCTGATCCCGACCACCATCGGCGCGCTGCTCTCGGCGATCGGCATCGCGGGCATGGATAGACTGGTGCAGCGCAACGTGTTGGCCATGTCGGGACGGGCGGTGGAAGCCGCAGGCGACGTGGACACGCTGCTGCTGGACAAGACCGGAACTATCACCTTCGGCAACCGCAGGGCCACCGAGCTGATCGCGGTCGGCACCTCCACCATACGGGACCTGGCCGAGGCCGCCAGGCTGTCCAGCCTCGCCGACGGGACGCCGGAGGGACGCAGCATCATCGACCTTTGCGTGCGCGAGCACGGCCTCACCGCCGAGGCAAGCGAAGCGGAGAAGGCGGCCGAGTTCATCCCGTTCACCGCGCAGACCAGGATGAGCGGGATCGACTTGGCAGGCCGCCAGGTTCGTAAGGGTGCGGCCGGCGCAGTCCTTGCCTGGGTCACCGCGCACGGCGGGGAGGTCCCCGGTCTTGTCGACCACGTCGTCGACCGGATCAGCCAGGACGGCGGAACCCCGCTGATGTGTGCCGAAGTGACCGGCGGTAACCCCGTGGTCCGCGGCGTGATCCGACTGTCCGACGTGGTCAAGCCGGGCATGAGTGAGCGGTTTGACGAACTGCGCGCCATGGGCATCAGGACCGTCATGATCACCGGTGACAATCCGCTGACCGCGCGGGCCATCGCCGCCGAGGCCGGGGTGGACGACTTCCTCGCCGAGGCCAAGCCCGAGGACAAGATGGCGCTGATCCGCAGGGAGCAGGAGGGCGGCAAGCTGGTCGCGATGACCGGGGACGGCACCAACGACGCACCCGCTCTCGCGCAGGCCGACGTCGGCGTCGCCATGAACACCGGGACGTCGGCCGCCAAGGAGGCCGGCAACATGGTCGACCTCGACTCCGATCCAACCAAACTGATCGAGATCGTGGAGATCGGCAAACAGCTGCTGATCACCCGCGGCGCGCTGACCACCTTCAGTATCGCCAACGACCTTGCCAAGTACTTCGCAATCTTGCCCGCCATGTTCGGCGCGATCTACCCCGGGCTGGCCAAGCTCAACGTCATGCACCTCGCGACACCGACCTCGGCGATCCTGTCAGCGGTGATCTTCAACGCGCTGATCATCGTGCTGCTGATTCCGCTTGCGCTGCGCGGGGTGAGGTACCGGCCGGCGAGCGCGTCCTCGTTGTTGCGGCGCAACCTGCTGATCTACGGGGTCGGGGGGATCACCGCGCCCTTCGTTGGCATCTGGCTGATCGACTTGCTGATCCGTCTCGTTCCTGGAATCGGGTGATCGTGATGCGGTGGGTGTCCACGCTGGCCAAACAGGGCGCGGCCGGCCTACGGCTGCTGCTGGTGCTGACGGTGCTGCTCGGTGTCGTCTATCCCCTGGTGGTCTGGGGCATCGGGCAGCTGCCGGGTCTGCGGGACAAGGCCGACGGTTCGGTCGTCACCCTGGACGGACGGGCGGTCGGCGCGCAGCTGATCGGAGTCGATCCGGTCGACCCGAACGCCAAGGCGGACCCCACTAACGACCGCTACTTCCACACCAGGCCGTCAGCACTGTCCCAGGACGCCCTCGGCCCCGGTGACCCGTCCACCTCGGGCGCGTCCAACCTGTCCGCCGACAACCCCAAGCTGATCGACCTGATCAAGAAGCGCCAACAGGAGATCGCCGCGCGTGAGGGTGTGCCGATCGGTCAAATCCCGGCTGACGCGGTTCAGGCCTCGGCCTCCGGTCTCGATCCCGACATCAGCCCCGCCTATGCCGAGCTGCAGGTCAGGCGGGTGGCCAGGGTGAACGGGCTGTCCGAACAGCAGGTGGAGAGGATCGTCGAGGCCACCACGAGCGGCCGGGCGGCCGGAGCCCTCGGTGAGCCGACGGTCAACGTGCTGGCGCTAAACCTCGCGGTCCTGGCGGCCAAACACTGACCCGTCAGGTGGCCAACGGCCGAAAGGCGCAGACTGTGCCCATGTCCGATCCGGCGAACCGATCGTCGGACCCGACCGGGTCCGACGACAAGCCTCGGCGTGGCGAGCTACGGATCTACTTCGGCTCCGCGCCCGGCGTCGGCAAGACCTTCGCGATGCTCGCGGAGGCCCGACGGCGAGCCGAACGCGGCACCGACGTGGTCGTCGGTTTCGTGGAGACACACGGCAGGGACAAGACCGCCGTGCTGCTCGACGGCCTGGAGATCGTGCCACGCCAGTACCTGGCGCACCGCGGCCGCCAATTCAGTGAGATGGACGTCGACGCCGTGTTGGTGCGCCGGCCTGAGGTGGTGTTGGTCGACGAGCTGGCGCACACCAACGTGCCCGGCTCACGTAACGACAAGCGGTGGCAGGACGTCGAGGAGCTACTCGAGGCGGGCATCGACGTGTTGTCCACGGTGAACGTGCAGCATCTGGAAAGCCTCAACGACGTGGTGGAGCGCATCACCGGCGTCGTCCAGCACGAGACAGTGCCCGACCAGCTGGTGCGCGACGCCGAGCAGATCGAGCTGGTCGACATCACCCCGGAGGCACTGCGCAGGCGGCTGGCCCACGGCAATGTCTATCCGGCGCACAAGATCGACGCCGCGCTCGGCAACTACTTCCGGGTCGGCAACCTCACCGCGCTGCGCGAACTGGCCTTGCTCTGGGTCGCCGACCAGGTCGACGTGGCGCTGCAGCGGTACCGCGCCGAACAGCGGATCACCGACACCTGGGAGACCAGGGAACGGGTCGTCGTGTCGATCACCGGCGGCCCGGAGAGCGAGTCCCTGATCCGCAGGGCGCGCCGGGTGGCTACCCGGGCCGGTGCCGAACTGCTGATACTGCACGTGTTGCGCGGTGACGGCCTCGCGGGCGCACCGCCTGGCGCGATGGCGCGGTATCGACAGCTCGCCGAGGATGTCGGGGCGACGTTGCACACCGTGGTCGGCGACGACGTGCCGACCGCGCTGCTCGATTTCGCCCGCGGTGTCAACGCGACACAGTTGGTGCTGGGGACGTCCCGGCGATCCAGGGTGGCCCGGCTGTTCGAGGAGGGCATCGGCGCCACGGTGGTGCGGCGGTCAGGGTCGATCGACGTGCACATGGTGACCCATGGCGAGACCAAGCGGGCTTCGTGGCTGCGACTCGGTCGCAGCCCACTCTCCGGCTTCAGGCAGCTGCTCGGCTGGGTGACGGCGTTGTTGCTGCCCGGTGCGGCGACAGCGGTCGGCCTGCTGCTGCGGGGCAGCATCACCATGTCGACCGACCTGGTCGACTACTTTCTGGCCACCGTGCTCGTGGCACTGATCGGCGGGGTCGGTCCCGCGGTGGCCGCCGCCGTGCTTTCGGCCGGTCTGCTGAACTTCTTCTTCACGCCGCCGTTGTATTCGCTGACGGTCGCCGAGGGGGAGAACGTCGTCACGCTGGTGGTGATGGTGGTCGTCGCGGTGATGGTGGCACTGGTCGTCGACAGCGCGGCCCGCCGGGCCGAGCAGGCCGCGCGTGCGCGCACCGAGGCCGCGCTCTTGGCCTCCTACGCCAGGACGGTGCTCACCAGTCCGCGTCCACTGCCGCGGTTGCTGGAGAAGGTGCGGGAGAACTTCGGGCTCAGTTCCGTCGCACTGCTGGAAAGGCAGCACGGCGCGTGGCGGAGGGTGGAGTGCGTCGGCCCGCGGCCCTGTGACGAGCCGGACGAGGCCGACGTGGACGTTCCGGTCACGTCCGAGGTGCACCTCGCGCTGCGCGGAAAGGCACTGGCCGCCGCCGATCAGCGCGTGCTCGAGGCGGCTGCCGGCCAGGCCCTGCTCGCCCTGCGACAGCAGCGGCTGGCGACGCAGACCGCCGAGGCGCAACGCAGGGTTGAGGCCACGGAGCTGCGCACGGCGTTGCTGTCGGCGGTCGGACACGATCTGCGCACACCGCTCACGTCGATCAAGGCCGCGGTTGGCAGCCTGCGCGACGCCGAGCTGACCCTGTCCGCGGAGGACACGGCCGAACTGTTGGCGACCGTTGAGGAGTCGGTGGACCGGCTCACCGGTCTCGTCGACAACCTGTTGGACTCCTCGCGGTTGGCCACCGGAGCCGTGCACCCCGTGCTGCGGCAGGTCGGCTACTACGAGGTGGTGGCCAAGGCGCTGTCCGGTATCGACGGCAGATCCGCCGTGCTCGTCGACGTCGACGAGCGGTTGCCTCCCGTGCTCGCCGACGTCGGACTGTTGGAACGGGTGATCGCCAACGTGGTGGACAACGCGCTGCGGCATGGCTGCCCCGGATCCGAGGGCCAGCGGAACGAATCGGTTGTCGCGGTGCGGGCAAGCGCGCATGCCGACCATGTCGAGCTTCGGGTGGTTGACCGTGGACGAGGTCTGCCGAAGCGAGCCGGCGAGGCGATGTTCGCACCGTTTCAACGGCTCGGCGATCGGGACGCGACCAGCGGCGTCGGGCTCGGTCTCAGCGTCGCGAAGGGGTTCACCGAGGCTATGGGTGGCACTATCGAGGCCGAGGACACCCCAGGCGGCGGACTCACCGTGGTGATCTCCCTGCCGGCTTACCGTGCGGAGGCGCGATGACAGCGGGAGCCACCGGGCCGACCAGGGTGCTCGTGGTCGACGACGAGCCACAGATCGTCCGCGCGCTGCGGATCAACCTGTCCGCCCGGGGTTACCAGGTGCTCACCGCGCACGACGGAACTAGCGCGCTGAAGGCGGCCGCGGAGGCCAAACCAGACGTCGTCGTGCTCGATCTTGGGTTGCCCGACCTCGACGGCGCCGATGTGATCGCCGGCCTGCGGGGCTGGAGCACGGTGCCGATCCTGGTGCTCTCGGCGCGGGTCGACTCCTCGGACAAGGTCGCCGCTCTCGACGCCGGCGCCGACGACTACGTGACCAAGCCGTTCGGCATGGATGAACTGCTTGCCCGACTGCGCGCGGCGGTGCGGCGCTCGTCCTCGGCGGCGGACGGCGAGCAGGCCGTTGTGGAGACCTCCTCCTTCGTGGTGGACCTCGCGGCCAAGAAGGTGTGGCGTGACGACGGCGAGGTGCACCTGACGCCGACCGAATGGGGTGTGCTCGAGGTGCTTGTGCGCAGCAGGGGGCGCCTTGTCTCCCAGCGCCAGCTGCTCCAGGACGTGTGGGGGCCGAAGTACGCCACGGAGTCGCATTACCTGCGGGTCTATCTCGCCCAACTGCGCCGCAAGCTCGAACCGGAGCCGTCCCGGCCTAGACACCTGGTGACCGAACCCGGCATGGGTTACCGGTTCGAACTCTGAACGGCGGCGGAGTGCCGGCGCCAGATGGCGACCATATGCCGCCGAAAGGGTGATAGACGCGAGTGGTGGGGACTGTTTTCGTCATAATTGTGCACGTTTTGTAAGAATCGGTTGCATCAACGGCGTCAGTTCACTCATACAGGGGATAGCGGCCTTGCAGGGTGCGTAACGTCGATGATCGGTCCACCTATGTTCTGTACGTGATGGTGCGAGAGGCGTGGCTTTCCCGGGATCCAGCCGCGAACCGCCTCTTGCTGGGAGGAGTTGGCCAGATGAGCTCACCAGAAGACCACGAGGTGTCCTGCCTCGGATTCGGCAAGAAGCGCCGCTCGCTGCGGGTCTGGTCGGCCGGGGACAAGGTTGTGGTGCAGGCGCCGCCCGGTGAAGTCGCCTTCCTCTCCGACGACGAGGTCGACCTCGTCATCTCCGCGCTGATCGAGGCGCGCAAGCGGGCACGGCAGGCAGACCCGCGCCTGGTTCCCTCCGGCGAGGGCGTGGCCTAAGCACCGCGGCGCCGACACGAGCAGAAGCCTGTTCCGAATTTGAGAAGCGCGCGCCCAGCGGACGGGGCCTCAGGGCCACACCGGCCCGGTGGGCGCCGGACTCGTGGTCGTCGTGGTCGTGGGGGGCGGAGCCGGCGTCGTGCTCGACGGAGCGGCAGGAGGCGGCCCTGGCGCAGGTGGCTGCGGCTGCGGTTGGCCACCGCCGCTGCCCGGCGGATTGGGTCTCGGCCTTGTCGGGCCGACCGGGCCCGTGCCAGGCCTTGGTACCGGACCCGGCATGGTTGTGCCCATCGTGGTGACCGTCGATTCAGGAGCGGGCATGGCTGGGCCGGCGGGGGCTGGTATGCCGTCGCTGGTCGGCCCGGCGGGGGACTGCGCCGAAGAGGACGGGGTGGGCGGGTAGTACTGCTGTGGGTCGGGGTCTGTGACGCTCTGGTTCTGCGGCGGCTGACCGAGAACGGTGTCGCGGGCGGTCATCGAGGCCGCCGAGGCCAGTGCGGTGGCCACGAGGACGCCGACGACCACCATGGACGCTTTGGCGGCGCGGCTGGCCTTCGCGTCGCCTTCGCCCGGCGGGCCGAGTACCCCGTACGGGTCGATCGGCTGGCCTGGAGAACTCACATGACCTCCCTGCGGACGCCCAAGGCCTTCAGAATACGAGTCGGGATCCGCATGTGGTAACGGCGAACGCGGCCGCCGACACGGAGCAGGGCCACCACGACCGCGCAGTGCCTGATAGAAGGCGTGGCGCCACTCACGCGCTGTGAAGAGAAGTCACATCGAGGCAGAATGTCGTAGGGCGGAGTGGCGGCACGGGTAAGGGTGCGTATGGGTGAGGACAACGTCGTTCGGCTGACAGCCTGGGTGCGCGGCACCGTGCAGGGGGTCGGCTTTCGATGGTGGACGCGGGCGCGGGCGCTGGAACTCGGTCTCGCCGGTAGCGCGTGCAACCTCACCGACGGCAGGGTCGAGGTCGTAGCGGAGGGTGCGGAGGCCGACTGCGAGCGGCTGCTGGACGCGCTTCGCTCGGCCGAGACGCCGGGTGAGGTGACCGCGGTCGTCGAACGATGGTCGCCGGCGCGGGGCGTCGGACCAGGCTTCGTCGAACGCTGAGCCAGTCCGAGGTGGTCACGGAAATGAGGGCAGCACCCGGACGTCGTCCGCGTTGACGAACGCCACCCGGTGCCCGAACTGGATCTCGTAGTAGCGCGTCCGGCCCCGCACTGGAGTGTTCGTGGCGCCGGTGGGATCCCACACCGTCGGCAGGTACTCCGCCGCAGCACGTCCACCGAGCACGTAGCGCTGTCCCGCCGGCAGCACGTACTGCAGCGGCACGATGTCCTGCGGAGAGGAACCGGGGGGATAGGCCGACGCCTCCGGATAGGCGGTGCCGTACACCGGCACGCTGGCCCTGCCCTCCTTCGGTGTGACGACGAAACCGACCGCCGGCAACGCCGAGGAGGCGTGAAACCAGCCCAGCTGTCCCAGGTACCAGATCGCGGTCCAGTCACCGCGCCGCTCGGCCACGGCGAACCGCTGTCCTGTCTCGGCGCGACTGCCGACATCGTTGACGTCCATGGTCTGCGGCTGGCCGTCGGGATGCAGCCCGATGTCGATCAGCAGCGGCGCCTCCTCGCTCGGAGCGCTGTGCAGGATCACCGAGGTGGAACTGCGAGGTGCGCAGGGCACATCCTTGGCGGTGCAGCCGGTGAACACCAACTCGTTCGTGGTGTAGTCCGGCTTGATCGTCACCATGCCGGTGAACCCGAATCCGGTGGGCATCAGGGGCGCGCCGAGCAGCTCGAAGTAGTGGCCCCAGTCCCAGTGCGGCCCCGGGTCGGTGTGCATGGTGGCGACCGTGGACGGCGCCGTGCCGGGCACGTTGTCGTGGCCGAGGATGTGCTGACGGTCCAACGGGATCTGGTACCGCCGCGACAGATAGCGCACCAGTTTGGCCGAGGACCGGTACATCGCCTCGGTGTACCAGCCGCCCTGCGCGAGATAACCCTCGTGCTCGACGCCGACCGACTTGGCGTTGACGTACCAGTTGCCCGCGTGCCACGCCACGTCCTTGGCGAGCACGTGCTGGGCGATGTGCCCGTCGGCCGACCGGATCGTGTAGTTCCAGCTGACGTAGGTCGGGTCGGTGATCAGCTTCTGCGTCGTGTCCCAGCTGCCCTCTGTGTCGTGGATGACGATGTAGTCGATCTTCTGCGTCGCCGGCCGGTTCGACGTGTCGTGGTTGCCGTAGTCCTCAGGGCTGGGGCCGTACTGTGCGTACGCCGCCGGCACGGACTCGCAGGAGAGCCCGGAAGGGCACTCCACACCGTTCGTCACGGGCCGGCGAAGGCCGAGCCGGTCGAGCTGGGAGGTGTCCGGGCTGATTGCCGGGTCGGCGGTCAACCTGACCTGCTGGCCGTCGTCGGTTGTCCGACTGGTGCCCTGCCGGATGGTCGAGAACACCTCGTTGGCGAAGTCGCCCGCGGCGCCGGTGTCGGTGGCCCCGCCGTACCCGGCGACGGCCCCGTACCAGTCGGCGCCGCGGGCGGACCGGCCCAGCCCGAGCCGGCGCTGGTAGTCGGCGAGCAGCGCGGCGCCGCCCCTGATGTTCTGCGCCGGATCCGAACGCAGCCGGGCCGGAGCCACGCCGAGCAGCGCGGCGGCCGCGGTGAGGGTCTGCGACTCGGCCGTCGGCACATCGGCTGGTCGCCGGGCCGGGACCCGGACGGGTCTGCCGCCGTCACCGCGCGGGTCCCCGCCGTCACGGTCGAACTCGGTACCGGCGCTCGCGGCGGCGAAATCGGTCAGGTGCATGGGGCCGTAGCCCGCGGCCACGCTCGGCGCGCCGGCGTTGGCATCCCACCGCGACTCGAGGTAGGAGACACCGAGCAGGACCTCCTCCGGGACGCCGAACTCGGCGGCGGCCGCGGCGAACACCTGCTGGCGGCTCTGCCCGACGCCCGGGGCGAGCACGGAGGCGGTCGCGGTCGCCGGCGTGGTCACCGACAGTGCCAGCACCAGGCTTGCCGTACCGGCCACGACGGCACAGTGTCCACGCATGGGTGACCTCCAGGCGCTCGAATCGGCCCAACAATCCGGCCCACAGTCTGTCCGGTCAATACATGCTGACCGATTGGGCTAATGTGGCGGCTTCCCACCTTTCGGTGGACTGGGGGAAATATCGCCTGGTCGGAGTGCGCGGGTCGACGTGACGGCCGGCCGGTGACCGGTATCCTCCACCGGACAAGCCCACCGCCTCCGACCGACGACAAGGCAGCGCCCGTGCACCTCAAGAGCCTGACGCTGAAGGGCTTCAAGTCTTTCGCCTCGGCCACCACGCTGCGTTTCGAACCCGGCATCACCTGTGTCGTCGGGCCGAACGGTTCCGGCAAGTCCAACGTGCTGGACGCCCTGCAGTGGGTGATGGGCGCGCAGGCGGCCAAGGCGCTGCGCGGCGGCAAGATGGAGGACGTCATCTTCGCCGGCACCTCCGGTCGCGCCCCGCTCGGGCGGGCCGAGGTGACGCTGACCATCGACAACTCCGACGGCGCCCTGCCCATCGACTACACCGAGGTCTCGATCACCCGGAGGATGTTCCGGGAAGGTGCCAACGAGTACGAGATCAATGGCACGTCCTGCCGGCTACTCGATGTCCAGGAGCTGCTCTCCGACTCCGGCATCGGTCGCGAGATGCATGTCATCGTCGGCCAGGGTCAGCTCGCGGCGATACTCGAGTCCAAACCGGAGGAACGCAGGGCCTTCATCGAAGAGGCGGCCGGCGTCCTCAAACACCGCAAGCGCAAGGAAAAGGCCCTGCGCAAGCTGGACGCGATGCAGGCCAACCTGACCCGGTTGACCGACCTCACCGCCGAACTGCGCCGTCAGCTCAAGCCGCTGGGCAAGCAGGCCGAGATCGCCAGAAGGGCACAGGCGGTACAGGCGGAACTGCGCGACTCCAAGCTGCGGCTGTTCGCCGACGACCTGGTCCGCCAGCGCGAGGAGCTCGAACGCGACGAGGCCGACGAGCTCAGGGCGCGTACGAGGCGGGCTGAGGTCGAGCGGGCACTGCAGGTCAGCACGGCCAAGCAGAACGACCTCGAGCAGCTGGTAGCCGACGACGCGCCCGTGCTGGCCAGCGCCCAGGACACCTGGTACCGGCTGTCGGCGCTGGAGGAGCGGCTGCGCGGCACGGTCAGGCTGGCTGCCGAGCGGGCCAGGCACCTGTCGACGGGCGGCGGGACACAGCATGGCGGCCGGGATCCCGATGAGCTGGAGGCCGAGGCCGCGATCGCCGCCGAGCAGGAGGCCGAACTCCTCGAGGTGGTCACCGAAGCGAAGATCGTGCTCGCCGAGGCGACGGAG
>JAFAZC010000114.1 GCA_019239965.1 Kutzneria sp.
TGCACACCGATGCCGAGCGAGCCGAGCTGACGGCGGGGGTCGACCTCGATACCGAGCGAGCCGAGCAGAGTGCGGGCGGCGGCCCGCAGCCCGGAGAAGTCGATCAGTCCGATGCGGTTGCGGGGCTCCCGGCCCAGGAACAGGTTCTGCGCCACCGACATCGAGGGCACCAGGTTGACCTCCTGGTACACGGTGCTGATGCCGGCCTGCTGTGCATCGAGCGGACGGGCGAAGGACACCGGCTCGCCCAGCAGCCGCAGCTGGCCGCCGTCAGGCTGGTAGACACCGGTGAGCACCTTGATCAGGGTGGACTTCCCCGCGCCGTTCTCCCCGACCAGGGTGTGCACCTCGCCGGCGCGCAGCGTGAAGTCGACCTGACGCAACGCCTGCACGCCGGCGAAATGCTTGCCTACGCCGATGGCCTCCAGCATGGTGCTCTCCCGCGGTCGGCGATGGATCAGTAGGCGTTGGCCACCTCGGCCGCGGCGTTGCCGGAGTCATATTCCTTGTCCTGGATGGTGATCGTGCTCGGCACCTTCTTGCCGGCGAGGTAGTCCTGCAGGGTGGAGAAGGTCAGCGGACCGAAGCGCGGGTTGGACTCGACGTCGCCGTTGAGGGTGCCGCTGACGATGTCCTGCACGGCGGCCCGCGTGCCGTCCACCGAGACGATCTTGATGTCGGTTCCCGGCTTCTTGCCCGCGGCCGTGATCGCGGTGACCGCACCCAGCGCCATCTCGTCGTTCTCGGCGTAGATCGCGGTGATCTCGGGGTGGGACTGCAGCAGCTGCTCGGTGACCGACTGGCCCTTCTCCCTGGTGAAGTCGGCGTTCTGCTCGGCGACGATGGACAGACCCTTGGCGCTGGAGTTCAGGTAGTCCTTGAATCCGCTGGTGCGATCGGTGGTCACGTTGTTGCCGGTGGCGCCGAGCAGGATGGCCACCTTGCCGGATCCGCCGGTGACCTTGGCCAGCTGGGCGGCCGCACGCTTGCCCTGCGTGACGAAGTCCGAGCCGATGAAGGCAAGGTAGTCCTTGCAGGGCGTCACCCCGTTGAGTTTGCGGTCGATGGTCAGCACCGGCACGTGCCGTGCCTTGGCCGCGTCCAGAGCCTTGCCGAGGCCGTCGGAGTTCAGCGGGGCCACGATCAGCAGGTTGGCACCCTGGGCGAGCATGCCCTCGATGTCGGAGTTCTGCTGGTTGAGATTGGAGTTGGCATTGCGCTTGAGCAGTTGCTTCACCCCGAGCTTGGTGGCCTCGTCGGTGATCGAGGCGGTCTCGGTGATCCGGAACGGGTTGGCTTCCGTCTCCGACTGGGAGAACCCGACAACGGCGTTCTTCAAGTCGATCTTGGGTGTGCCGTACTGGTCGATGGTGCAGGTGGAGCCGCT
The DNA here is from genome assembly GCA_019239965.1 of Kutzneria sp. Classification (GTDB taxonomy): domain Bacteria; phylum Actinomycetota; class Actinomycetes; order Mycobacteriales; family Pseudonocardiaceae; genus Kutzneria. The sequence goes on from JAFAZC010000114.1 coordinate 1,388, forward strand.
GGTCGCCGTCGTGGTCTGCTGGCCGCCACTCGTGCCCGAGGCGCCTGAGTTGGTTCCCTCAGGGTTGGCGCAACCCGACACGGTCAGTGCCGCCGCGGCGGTGAGCAACGCTCCCATCCTCAGGGAAGCCTTCATCATGGTCCCTCCTCAGTGGCGAATGCCGAAACGGGTCTACAGGGAATCAACGGACATCGTGGATGATCAGGTCGGTACCCGCACCTCTTCCCTCCGTCAGGTGCCCGACTGGTACAAAGCCGTGACCTCGGCCGCCGACAGTGCCCTGTCGTACACGTGCACCTGGTCGAGCTCGCCAGGCCAGAAGTCGACCTGAGCTCCGCCGTAGAGCGCGCGCCCGATCACGGTGTGTCCGACGGCGACATGGCCTGGACAGTAGTCGGCGGTGCCGGCCAGCTGACCGTTGACGTACAGCCGGGTCTGGTTGGCCCTCGAGTCGTACATGCCGACAAGGTGGTACCAGACGCCGACCTGCGGCGGCTCGGCCGCCAGCGCGCGGACCCCTGTCGTGGAGAACGCGAACCTGTTGTCGCTGGCCGAGTACTGCAGGAAGAACTCGCTAATCCCGTCCGGCCGGTCCTGGCTGAGCGCGGTGGAGAACCGGCCGGTGCGGTCCAGCTTGACCCAGACGGACACGGTGTAGTCGGTCGAGGTGTCCAGCACCGACGCGTCGGTGTCCACCCACTGATTGGTGCCGTTGAACTGCAACGCGCCGCCGGTGCGCCCGATGGCCCAGCTCGGACCGTTGACCAGGGTCGCGATGTGGCCGTGCCCTGAGGAGTCCGCGGCGGTCGAGCCGGCGCCGTCGTCGAACGACCAGGCGCCGATCCCGGTGAGCCCCGGGGTGCCCGGCGGCGGTGGCGGGATCGGGTCGGTGGCGTGGCCGGAGGCGGCGATCACCTCGCGATTGACGGCGCGAACCTGGCCGGCGTCCGGTTTGAGCACCTCACGGTCGTAGGTGAACAGGCCGTTGACCTCGTTCTCCACGTCGGTGGCCTGGGTGTAGATCGCCGCCGACAGGCCGCACTTGAGTTCACAGTCCTTGACCTGCTTGAGCAGCTCCACGTACCGCCTTGTCAGCGTTGCGGCGTCCGGCTCCATCTCGTATCCGCCGCCCTTGCCCGGCTGCCACTCGTGGCCGGTCACCCGCAGGCCGAGGCCGCCGAACTCGCCGTCGACCGCCGCCCTGGTCGTGCTGGGCACCGGACTGCCCGGGCCGACGTAGGCGTGGTTGTCGTAGACATCACCGTTGCCGCCGTCAAAGGAGTAGCAGCAGTTCAGCCCGCTGTCGTTGTTGACGAGCCGACTCGGGTCCCAGGCCTTGACCTGGTTGGCGACTCCGGCCGGATCGAACTCGCCCCAGCCCTCGTTGAACGGCACCCACTCCACGATGGACGGGTGACTGAGGTGTTGGCTGACCATGGCGTGCAGTTCGGTGGTGAACTCCTGTTGGTCGGCCGGGGTCGGGCGCGGCTTGGCGGGCACGCCGGGACTGAAGTCCACGTTCATCGCGGGCATGTCCTGCCAGACCATCAGCCCCAGCCGGTCGGCCCAGTAGTACCAGCGTTCCGGTTCCACCTTGATGTGCTTGCGCACCGTGTTGAACCCCAGCGCCTTCTGCTGTTCCAGGTCGAAGCGCAGCCCGGCGTCGGTCGGCGCGGTGTAGATGCCGTCGGGCCAGAAGCCCTGGTCGAGCGTGCCGAGGCTGAACGTGAACTGGCCGTTGAGCAACGTGCGCAGCTTGCCGTCGGAGCCCTTGGCCACCGAGATCGAGCGCATACCGAAATAGCTGCTGACGGTGTCGGGAACTGAGCCGGGGTCCAGCAGCCTGACCTCGAGGTCGTACAGGAACGGGTCGTCCGGGCTCCACAGTCTCGGTGCGGCGATCGGTATCCGCAGTTCCGTGTCGGCCCGGCCGGTCAGTGTCCGCACGGTTCGGCCGTGGTCTCGGACGGTGACCGCCACGACCGCCGGCCCGGATCCGACGGTGGTGTGCACGGTCAGCCGCAGCGAACTCGTGGCGAGGTCCGGGACGGAGTCCAGTGCCGTGATGTGTCCGGTCGGCACCGGTTCCATCCACACCGTCTGCCAGATGCCGGAAGACGGCGTGTACAGGATGTTGTTGACCGGATGCACCCGCTGCTTGCCGATCGGCTGGCCGCCGTCCTCGGTCGGGTCCGCGACGCCCACGAGGAGTTCCTGGTCGCCACCCGGGCGCAGCGCACCGGTGACGTCGACGCTGAACGAGTCGTAACCGCCCTTGTGGGCGCCGACCTGCTTGCCGTTGACGTAGACGGTGGCCTGGTAGTCGACCGCACCGAAGTTGATCACAAGCCGGTTGGTGGCGCCGACCAGCCACGAGTCGGGAACGGTGAACGTTCGCCGGTACCACATGTGCGACTCGTGCCGCATGATCCCGGACAGGGCGGACTCCACCGGATAGGGCACCAGTATCCGTTCCGGCAGTGGTTGGCCGATCGGCGCCGGGGTGCCGCCGTCACCCGCGCCGGCGAACTGCCAGACGCCGTTGAGGGTGCGCCAGTCGGTACGCGCCAACTGGGGGCGGGGGTACTCCGGCAGGGCGTTGTCCGGGCCGACCTGGGCGGTCCACGGGGTGGTCAGCGGCGGCGTCTTGGCGTGCCAGCCCTGGTCGGCCGACTGCTGGGCGGGTACGGCGCCGGCGGGCAGCGCGGGGCCGACAACCGCTGCGAGCACAACCGCCACCAGGGTGACGAGTCCGCGCATGTGGCGCTCCTCCCGAGTCGGACAGTGGGCACGCCATCGCGCCTGGCATGCCCGGTGCGAGATCACCGCGGATGGTAGGCCCAGCACCATAGATGATCAACCGCCGAGCGGGCAGGACTTGACGTTCTGTTTCCGGTGGATGTCGGGGTGTGACACAGTGGCTGGCCGCCGTATCGGCTCCAGTACCCTTACTGGCCGGAGGTAGATGGCTGTGCACAACCCGCCGCGACGACCAGGCCCTCCATACGGAGGGCAGGGCCGCCCGGTGCCGCAACGGCGGCCGGTGCAGCACGATCCGCGTCACCGGCCGATGCCGCCGACCCCTGGACCGCAGGGACCGGTCCAGCAGGGGGCGCGTACTCCCGGACCGAGACCGCCGGCGGCCGTGCCGCCGAGGCCAGGACCGGCGGTGCCGCCGCGCGTGGCGGCACCGGCACCGGCACCCGTGGTCCCCCCTGTCAAGCCGCCCCCACCGCGCAGGCCGGTGACCTCCCCGTCCGTGCCTTCCCCGTCCGCGTCTGCCGACTCCGAGTCCGCCGAGCCCGCGCGCCCGCCTTTGGTCGGAACCAGGGTCGGTCGCGCCGCGCTGGCCCTCGCGTCGGCTGTCACCCTCATGTTCACCGGGTACGGCTACCTGACGCTGGCGAACCTGACCAATGGGCTGGCCACCGATGACGTGATCAAGAACGGGGGAGGGGAGAAGCCCACGGACGGCGCGGTCGACATCCTGCTCGTCGGCCTGGACAGCAGGACCGACGCGCACGGCAATCCGCTGCCCAAACAACTGCTCGACCAGCTCAATGCCGGCCCCGATGACGACGAGCTCGACACCGACACGCTGATCGTCGCGCGAATTCCCAACGACACGTCCAAGCCGGCCACGATGATCTCCATCCCCCGCGACTCCTATGTGACCATCCCTGGCGGCTACGGAAAACACAAGATCAACTCCGCATACGCCCGCGCCCGCAACGACACGGTGACCACACTGCGCAGTCAGGGGGTCACCGACGCCAAGCAGGTACAGCAGCAGTCGCTCTCAGCGGGGCGCAAGGAGCTGATCGACACCGTCTCCCAGTTGACCGGTATCACTATCGACCACTATGCCGAGGTCAACCTCTATGGCTTCAGCGAGATCACCAAGGCCATCGGCGGCGTCGACGTCTGTCTGAACGCGCCGGCGAGGGACAAAGACTCCGGTGCCAACTTTCCCGCGGGAGAACAGAAGATCCAGGGCATCGACGCGCTGAAGTTCGTCCGGCAGCGACATGGCCTGCCCAACGGCGACCTCGACCGGATCAAGCGCCAACAGGTGTTCATGGCGGGTCTGGCCAAGGCGGTGCTCTCGGCGGGCACACTGACCAATCCGAGCAAACTGTCCGACCTCATCGACGCGATCAAGAACGCGGTGCTGCTGGACAAGGACTGGGACCTTGTCGGGTTCGCGCAGCAGCTCAAGGGATTCGGTGGTGGCGGCCTGCACTTTCAGACCATCCCGACCGGACGCCCCGACCTCGACACTCCCAACGATGGCCAGGCCGTCGAAGTCGACCCGGCCAAGGTGCGCGCGTTCGTCGGCGGTCTCATTGGGCAGCCCGTGTCCGCGGCGGCCGTTGCCGGCCCCAGTGGCACCGTCGGCGCCGACAGCCAGAATTCCGACGTCACCGTCGAGATGCGCAACGCCAACGGCACGCCAGGGCTTGCCGACCGGGTGCTGTCGGCGCTGGTCGCCAAGGGCTTCACCGCGGGCGACGTCGGCAACGCGCCATCCCGGACGAAGTCGGTCATCCTCTACCCCAGTGGCGGAGCGCAGAACGCGCAGCGAGTCTCCGACGCGCTCGGGGGCGGTTACACCATGCAACGGGACGACACCGACGACATCCCCGCCGGCCATGTCCGGATCTTCCTGAGCACCGCGTATGACGGCCCCGGCACAGAGGGTTTCGCCGGACCGGCACAGTTCGCGCTCGACGGCCTCCGCCCCGCCGCCCCGCCGCCGACGGCAACGACGACAACCACGACGAGCAACACCATCACCGCCGACGGAGTCACCTGCATCAACTGAACATGCGGGCACCGACGTGGCCATCTGCCACGCCGACGGCCACCGACGACGCGCTGCTGGAACCGAGAGCCACGCGCCCAGGGCCGTTGATAACGGTTTGGCCTCGTGGTCACGTCGGTGCGGGAGTTCCGTCCGTATTCACGATCGACTCTGACAGGCGTGACAGCCCATCGACTTCAGGAGGAACGACACTGTGAGATCACCGTTGCCGGTCACGGCGGTGTTCGCCACTGCGCTGATGGCGGCCGCCATGGTCGCGATCGGGGGCAGTGCCGCCGCGACGCCCACGGGAGGATCGGTCGCCGAGCCGCGACCCGCCGCTGCGGACAAGCTGTTCACCCATGCCTGCGCGGGGCATCCCGGGTATGAGTGCGGGACCCTTCAGGTACCGCTGGACTACGCCGCGCCGGCAGGGCAGAAACTGGACATCGCCGTTACCAGGATGAAGGCGAGCGGCACTGCCGAGCAGCGCCAGGGTGTCATCCTGTTCAACCCTGGCGGTCCGGGTGGCAGCGGCCTGTACTGGGCAAGTTCGCTACCGGAGAGCGTGCGCAAGGCGTACGACTTCATCGGCTTCGACCCTCGTGGTGTCGGCGAGAGCAGCCCGATCCACTGCGTGGATGGTGCTAAGTTCTTCGCGCAGCCCTCGCGGGACACCAATCCCGTCACGGACGCGGACAAGGAGCCGTTCAAGGCTCGGGCTGAGCAGTACGCGCAAGGCTGCGTCGAGCGGTCCGGCCTCGAACTGCCGTTCGTGACTACCCCCAACACCGCCCGCGACATGGACGAGATCCGCCAGGCGCTCGGCGAGCCGCGGATCAACTACTTCGGCGTGTCCTACGGCACGTATCTCGGCGTGGTCTACGGCCAGCTGTTTCCCGGTCAGGTGCGCAGAATGCTGATCGACAGCTCGGTCAACGCGGACCGGGCCGGCATCTGGTACCAGGACAATCTCGACCAGGACATCGCCTTCCAGCGCAGGGCCGAGCAGTGGTTCGAATGGATCGCGAAATACGACCAGGTGTTCCACCTCGGCACGTCCAAGACTGCGGTGTACGCCAGCTACACCAAGGCGCGGACACAACTGAAGGCAAAGGCGGAAGGCGTCGTCGGACCAGACGAACTGGATTCCATGGTGGTGAACTCCGGCTACTACGACATCGGCTGGGTGGCCAACGCGACCGCGCTGAGCGACTATCTGGTCAAGGGGGACGCCACGAAGCTGAACAGCTTCACCAAGAACGCCGCCGCGACCTCGGCGGAGTCGGAGAATTCCAACGCCGTCTACACCGCCGTGGGATGCAACGACGCACACTGGCCGCGTGATTTCTCCACCTGGGACCGGGACAACATCGCCTATGCGGCCAAGGCCCCGATCGAGACCTGGAGCAACGCCTGGATGAACCTGCCGTGCGCGTACTGGAAGGTGCCGCAGCAGGATCCGCTCGTGATCGACGGCCACGGACTTCCGCCGATCATGATGCTGCAGGGCACCATGGATGCCGCGACTCCCTTCGAGGGCGCCGTGCGCACCCACGGGTTGCTCCCGAGTTCCCGAATGATCATCGAGGAGGGTGGTGGCTCGCACGGCCTGTACAACGAACCGTGGGTGGGCAACTCCTGCCTCGACGGCTATGCCACCGACTATCTGCTGACCGGAGCGGTGCCGGTGAAGGACGTGGTGTGCCCAGCGCATCCGCAGCCCGTGCCGACCGCGGCCACGGTGCGGTCGCAGCCGGCCCCTGCCGCGAGGAAGACCGCCCCCTGAAACGCGAGCGTCCCCCTGGCCCGACAAGCCAGGGGGACGCCGGTCGCCTATTCGCGCGTTGGATTCACAGGTTGATATCTAACTGGTCATTATCGATATTGATGGTCTGGCCGCCGTACGATTCATTGTGGCCACCTTGGTACTGATGAATCTGGTGCCCAGCGTAACTGGCTGGGGTAGAGGACGTTCCGGGAGTTGCCTGACCATTCCACACGGCGATGTCGACAGCGTCGGGTTTCGTGATATTGGCATTGGTGACGTCGGCGAAGTTGGAACCGCTCTCATAAAGGCCGGCGCCGTATCCGCGGGCATGCAATTGCGCGTCGTAACCATCGAGGAACGCGGTCACCGTGGCACCGCAGCCGTTGTAGTGCTCCATGTCATAGATGAGCGGCGTTCCGGAGCCGAAACCCAGCCGCTGGGCGATGTTGGCCGCGTCGTCGGCGGCCTGGACGCCCTGTGCGCGGGCGTTGTTCGGGTCGATGTGGCCGAGCCCGCCCTGGCCGACGCACGGCGGCTGCAGGCCGACGTACATCGGCCAGACGTGCCAACCCTGACCGCGGACGGTGTTGAGCCAGGCCGACGTCAGGTTCGGCTGTGCGCAGGCCCGCTGCGAGCCGCCGATGTAGACACCGACGCCGCGGTAGGGGGAGGCCAGCCAGGCCTGCATGGTGCCGGTGTCGGGAGCGGCGCATGCGTCGAATCCGCCGCCGCTGAACTGGTCGTTGAGCGGCGAGGGCGGCGCGGGTGTCGAGTCAGTGCGGGTGAGCGGGCCGCGCGCGGAAGGGCCGTCCGCCTGGAGACTCGCCTCGATCCCCCGCGCGGTGTCCCGGTCGTCGCCGTACGAGATCGACACCTGTGCTCCTGTGCTGTCGAGCACGTCGACCAGTGTCTGGGTGACCGACGAGTCGGGGTCGGTCCTGACCGGCTGCGAGGCGATCTGTGTCGTCCGCGTGGCGCGCTTGGCGTCGTCGCTCGTGGGGTCGAGCCGCTGGATCCACACCGTCTCGGTTCTGCCGAACAGCCGTGCCGGACACGCCGGATGGGCACCCGGCGTACCGAGGTACACCGCGTGCTGGTCGAACCGGACGCAGGTGTCCGGGGCGGCATCGAGGTTGACAACCGGCCACGACGCCGGCACCCGCACGCTCGCCCCGGAGTACACCACTGTCTGGAATGGATCCGACGTGGTCGCGAAGCCGGCGCCGGCGCCGACCAGGGTCACCAGTGCCGTTGTCACGATTGCCGCGTTTCGGCCGGATAACAGACCACTTCTCCCGCTGGGCATAGTCGTCCTCTTCGCAGTGTCGATGGCAGGGAAAGAACGCTGCACGACGTCGCGATCGGGCGCTGTGGTCTCATTCGAGGCAGGGGTGGTTGGTCAGCGGCAGGATCGCGACCTCTGATCGAATGGAACAGGGAAGTGTTGGAGGGTTCAACCCTATCTCTTGTCCTAGTAGCGGTCATACCGGTATCGCATTGCGAATCGTCCCTAATTAACGGATTAACGTCGACTCGATGACGGTTGGCCTTTTATCTGTCACTGTTTATGAGCGCGCTCTGCTGGATGCGGCGCGAGGCGCTCAGCCGCGGGCCCTTTCGAGCAGGTGGTCGTACACGGCGGGATCGTCGGCGTCGACGACTGGAAAGCCGGCGGCCCAGGGCCCTGCCCAGTGCACGGCGATACCGGGGTTGGTGTGTGCGGTCCCGTCGGGGAGCCGGAACGTCGGGCTCCCCGCGATGGCGTCGGTTTGCGCCACGGCGAAGTCGTGCATCACGGTGACGCGATGCCGACCGCTGTCGAGTTCGCCGGCGAGAGCGGGGACGTCGATCCGGACAGCGGACACCTCGCTGGCCACATCGAGGATCACCTGCCGGTGGGCGATCGGCAGAGATCGTGTCCAGAACGCGCGGCGCAGTGCGAGGTCGAGCTCCTCGGCGGCCGCCGATCCTTGCGTCGAGGCCGCGGCCACCGCCTCGGTCGCGAGGAGCACCGTGTTCGGGTAGGTGTCCTCCGGTGCGGTCCAGAGCCGGAAGCCGGCCTCGGGTTCGATCCTGCCGAGTCCGACCGCCTCCGAGTCGGTACCGCGACGCGGATGGGGCCCGTTGAACAGTTCCAGCGGGAACGCGCGATGCTCCAGTCGGACATCGAGGCCGAGCCGCTTCCTGGCCCGTCGCAGCCGGAGCAGGCCGACGTAGGCGAACGGGCACAGCAGATCCGACCAGACCTGGATCGTGCCGGCCGTGACCGGTGGGAGTCCGTGGCGGATCGTCGGCTCTGTCATTGGTGCTGTCATTCGGGTTCCTCGTGTTGTGTGCCCGCCGGGTTGGTGGTGAAGCGGGCCGGAGTGAGCAGTACGGCGGTGCGGCGCTCGGCGGCCATCACCCGGTCATAGGTGTCGAGGTCCTCGTGGACTCCACCGGCCGCGGCATAGATGTCGCGCAGCAGTGCGGGAAGACGGTCCGCCGGCAGTCCAGTGAGCGGGTCGTCGGGGCCGGTGAGCTCGGCGTGGCCGTGCACGGCCACCCATTCCCAGCCGGCCCGGAAGACCAGGGCGGCATGCGGGTTCGCGCGGAGGTTGGTGAGCTTGGCGGTCCGGCCGCGTGCCACGAAGGCGACGGTGACCGCCCCGGTGCGAGGGTGCGGGAGCACGCCCGCGTTGACCACGCTCACCGAGGGATGCCCGGTGGGATGTGTGGTGACGAGAACGGCGAGCCATCGCTCGGCCGCGCCGTACTGCCGGACCAACCGCAGTCCTTGTTCGACACTCAGGCCCATATGCCACCTCCATACGGACTCAGGTCCGCTTATAGTCACATTATGGACCGAGGTCCGTTTACGTCAAGGGTTGGTGGCACTACAGTCCCGTTCCATGGCGGGCACAGGAGTCGACCGGCGGGAACTCCCGCTGATCTCCGGCGGCACGGTGCACGAGCGGGCGGACGCGGCCCGCAACCGGCGCAAGGTCCTCGCCGCGGCCGAGCGGCTGTTCGCCCAGCGTGGGGTGACCGCCGTGACGATGGACGATGTCGCGGCCGCCGCCGGGGTGGGGAAGGGCACGCTTTACCGGCGCTTCGGTGACAAGTCAGGGCTTGCGGCCGCCCTGCTCGACGAACGCGAACGGGACCTGCAAGCCAGCTTGCTGACTGGTCCGCCGCCGCTGGGGCCCGGCGCGACCGCCCGCGAGCGCCTCGCCGCCTTCGCCGCGGCCTATCTCGGCTACGTGGCGGGCCACCTCGACCTGGTGTCGCTGTCCCAGACCGCCAGCCCTGGTGCGCGGATGCGGACCGGATCCCATCGGCTGTGGCGTCAACACTGCCGCCACCTGCTCGCCGAGGGCGACGTCCCCGATCCGGAGCTGCGCGCGGACGTCCTACTGGCGGCACTCACCGCGGAACAGGTTCGGCACTGGCTTGCCGACCGTGGGCACGCCCTCGGCGACCTCGAGGCGGCCGTTCGGCGGCTGGTCGACAGCCTGCTTGGTTGACGTGTTCCCGCTACCGCGGGTCGGTCATGGGCCTGCCGTTCGGCGCTGGTGCGGGACCCAGGACGTCGCGCGCACCCGCGCGACTCCGGAGCGAACCACCGCGGCGAAACGCTGAACCTGGTCGAACGGCACCCCGACGACGCGCAGTTCGCACTCTCCCGAGCGGATCGAGAGGGCGCCGCCGGTCAGCGAGTTGCCGGTGCTGGCAACCGAGACGACCGCGGCGAGCGGGATCCCACCGTCCGCAGACAGGATGCGGAGGTTGGTGGCGGCCAGCGCGCGCTGGCCGGCGCCGGTCACCATGGCCTGCACCTGTTCGCCTGGCTGGAGTTGGTCCGTGATCTGAGTGGGTACCGCCAGCGTGTCGGCCATGTGGCCTAGCATCCTGCTCAACGCCTCAGTCGTCACTCGCCCGACGGGGTTCCACTCGATCACCGACCGCGTACGGCGATAATCATGTAGTCGTTCTACATGGTATGTGTAAAATAATTAACTAGAACTCTGGTGTCGACCAGCGAAAAATAGCAGACATGGTCGCACCCGCACCCGCCACGGATGGCGGAGTCGCTCGTTCGGAACTACGTGCCCATGAGGTTCAGCGGCATCGCCAGGGGCTGTGGCTCGCCGTCGCCGCCTACGGCATGTGGGGACTCTTCCCGCTGTACTGGCCGCTGCTGGCGCCGGCGGGCGCCGTGGAGATCCTGGCCCATCGCATGGTCTGGTCGTTGGCCGTCGTGCTGGTGCTGCTGGTGCTGCGGCGACGGTGGGCGTGGGTGCGTGAGCTGCTCGGTCAGCCGGCGAGACTGGTGATGCTCGTGCTGGCGTCGGTGGTCATCTCGGTGAACTGGGGTACCTACATCTACGGCGTCAACTCCGGAAATGTGGTGGAGACCTCGCTGGGGTACTTCATTAACCCCCTGGTGACGATCGCGTTCGCCGTTGTGCTGTTGCGCGAACGCTTGCGGCCGGCGCAGTGGGCCGCCGTCGTCGTCGGTCTCGTCGCGGTGGCGGTGCTGACCGGAGCGTATGGCAGACCGCCGTGGCTCGCGTTGCTGCTGGCGTTCAGCTTCGGTTCGTACGGTTTGCTGAAGAAGAAGGTGAACCTGCCGGCCGTGGAGGGCCTCGCTGCCGAGACCCTGGTGCAGTTCGTCCCCGCGATGGCCTACCTCCTGGTGCTGCAGGCCACGGGGATCGGCGCCTTCGGCCGTGACCTCGGGCAGTCGGCGCTGTTCGTCGGGGCCGGTGTTGTCACCGTCTTTCCGCTGCTGTGCTTCGGCGCCGCGGCCATTCGCCTGCCCTTGTCGATCACGGGATTGATCCAGTATCTTGCGCCGGTCTTCCAGTTCGTCATCGGCGTGGCCGTCGATCACGAGCGGATGTCCCCGGCGCGCTGGACCGGATTCGGACTCGTCTGGCTCGCGTTGCTCATTCTCGTAGTCGACGCCGTGCGTCGGAGCCGGTCGTCTGATAGCTTTGTACGATAGTGATCGTACAAGTGGCCGGAGGGCGGTATGCGTCTCGGACGGGTGGGCATCTGGAACATCGCCATCGGCTCGGCCGAGCCGTCTGATCAGAGCCTGGTGCGTGAGGCCGCGGCCGAGCTCGACGAGCTGGGATACGGTGCGATCTGGATCGGCGGCAGCCCCGCGCTGGACAGGGCCGGTGCTCTTCTTGGCGCCACGGCCAGGATCACGGTGGCCACCGGAATCCTCAACATCTGGTCGCACGCCGCGGTCGACGTCGCCGCCGGGCACGCCGCCATCGCCGCCGACCATCCGGGGCGTCTCGTGCTCGGTCTCGGTGCCAGCCATGCCGCGCTCGTCAAGGACTACCGCCGCCCCCTGTCGTTCATGCGCGACTATCTCGACGGGTTGGACGCGGCCGGCCAGCCCGCCGCCGAGCGCGTCCTTGCCGCGCTCGGGCCAAAGATGCTCGAACTGGCGAGGGACAGGGCCGCGGGAGCACACCCCTACCTGGTCACCGCGGAGCACACGGCGCGGGCGCGCGAGGTCCTCGGCCGCGACGCGCTGCTCGCTCCCGAGGTCAAGGTGGTGCTGGACGGTGATCGGCACACCGCCCGGGCGATCGCCCGGACGCACCTCGCCATGTATCTGGCGTTGCCCAACTACCTCAAGAGCCTGCGCACGCTGGGCTTCACCGACGACGACTTCGCCGACGGCGGCAGCGACCGGTTGGTGGACGCCACCTTCGCCATGGGTGACGAGCAGGCCGCCAGAACCCGCCTGCGGCAGCATTTCGACGCGGGCGCGGATCATGTGTGCGTCCAGGTCGTCACGGAGGAGGGCCAGCGGTCGGCGTTTCCGCGCGAGCAGTGGCGCAGGTTGGCGCCGCTGGCCAACGAGGTCTGATCTCCGCCACTTGCTTGACGCGGCCAGGTCCCGGCGCACGGTGTTGTCAGACCCGCGTGACACGATGTCGTGGTCACGGAAACCGTGTGCACGACGGACAAGGAATGCCATGCCCCCGTTACCCTCGGTCAGCACTGAGGTCCGACTCGCAAGCCGTCCTGACGGGACCCTTTCGCCGAGCCAGTTCCGTCTTGCCCGGGTGGCGTTGCCCGCCTGCGGCGAGAACCAGGTTCTTGTGCGGAACCAGTCCATGGCTGTGTCGGCCGTCATGCGTGAGCTGATGGACGATGTCGACTACCTGCCTTTTCCGGCATTCCAGGTGGATCAGCCGCTGTGGGGACCGGCGATCGGTACGGTGGTGGCCGGCGAGGCGGACGGGATCGCCCCCGGTGACCTGGTGACACACCGCCTCGGATGGCGGGACTACGCGCTGCTGGGCGCCGCGGAAGTCGACAAGGTCCAACCCGACGCGTTGCCCGAGCCGCACTATCACCTGTCCAACGGCCCGACGGCGTGGCTCGGCATGGCCCATGTGGCGAAGGTGCGGGCCGGCGACGTGGTGTTCGTGAGCGGGGCGGCGGGTGCTGTCGGATCCCTGGCGGGCCAGATCGCCACACTATTGGGTGCCGCGCGAGTGATCGGCAGCGCCGGAAGCAAGGCCAAGGTCGACTATCTCGTGAGGGAACTGGGCTACGACGCCGCGTTCGACTACCACGACGGCCCGGTGCTCGACCACCTTCGGGCGCTCGCGCCGGACGGCATCTCGGTGTTCTTCGACCTGGTCGGCGGGGAGCAGTTCGAGGCGGCGGTCCAGACGGCACGGCCGCAGGCTAGGTTCGCGGTGGCCGGCGGCCTTGCCACCCAGCTCGGTGACGCGCTGCGAGGGCGGCCGCGGCTGGACGTCATGACCGCCATCGCCAAGGACTTGCTGATCCGCCCATTCGCGCTCACCTACGGACGACAGGCGTTCCGCGAATGGCCGGAGCGGTTCGGGCAATGGCTGCGTGAGGGGCGGATCGTCTATCCAAGCACCGTGATCGACGGAGGTATCGAGCAGGCGCCGCAGGCCCTGATCGACCTGGTGGCCGGCCGGCACCGCGGAAACGTCACCGTCACGCTCTCCTGAGCTCACCCGGTACGGTCCACGCCGGCAGGTCAGCCCACCTGTCGATCCGCCGCGTCCCGGCCGGCGAGGTAACCCCACACGAGTGCCGAGGCGATCGTGAGGCCGCCGGCGACGGTGCCGGGGCCGAACACGGCGGCCATGGCGTTGCCGGCCGCGTACAACCCGGGGATCGGCTCGCCGTCCCAGCCGAGCACCCTGGCCCTGGTGTCGGTGAGCGGACCGCCCTTGGTGCCCACGGCACCGGGATGCACCCGCATCGCGAAGAACGGGGGCACTTCGACCGTGCCGAGGTTGGGGTGCGTGGCGGCGGCGTCGCCCAGCGCGTGCTCGTATCTGGTTTGTCCGCGGCCGAAGTCCTCGTCCCGGCCGGCGCGGGCGAACTCATTGAATCGGGTCACCGTTGCCGCCAGCCTGGCGGCCTCGATTCCGAGTGCTTCGGCGAGTTCGGCGAGCGTGTCCGCCTCCACCAGCCAGCTGGGTGTCGGCTCACCGGGGACGGCGCCAGCGACGGGATACCGGTCGCGAAACTGGGCGTCGCCGATAGCGAAGGCCGGGACGTTGCGTGGCTGGTTGGTCCGCGGGTCCACCTCGGCGAAGGCGACGGCACAGTTGTGGCTGGACTCGTTGACGAAGCGGCGGCCCGACGCGTTCACCCACAGCACGTGCGGCAGCATCCGTTCAAGCATCGTCAACTGGGGTCGGGGCGTCGTGTCGGCGTCCGGCCAAGCCTCGCCGGGCACTTGGTGGGCGGGCCACGACCAGTACTCGGACGTGCGGGCCAGCCGCGCCCCGGCCTTGCCGGCGAGTCGCAGCGCGTCACCCCTGTTCACCGGCGGGGTGACGGGGTGGGTAAGAGGCCCGGCGAGCAGCTCGGCGGTCAGCGCCGGGTCGTGCTCGAATCCTCCACAGGCGAGCACGACGCCACGACGCGCGGACAACTGCCACGAGGCGTCGCCTCGGTCGGCGAGCGCGCCGGTGATCGAGCCGTCCGGGGTCCGCAGGAGTTCACGGACCCGGCAGTTGTTGACAAGGCGCACACCGAGGGCGGTCACGCCACGCAGCAGCCCGACGACGAGGGCGACGCCGAGCGCGACCTCTCCGGCCGCCAGCCGCCGCTCCACGAGTTCGATCGGCGGTGCCCCGCCCGAGAAGAGGCGGTACCGCAGGATCTCCTCGTAGGTCAGCACTGGCGCCCCGAATGGGGGCGGCCAGACCAGCGACTCGAGCGGGCCGAGATCTCCGGTGGTCAGCGGTCTCGGCTCGACATGGCGTGCGATCTTGCCGCCGGGCCGCTCGGCGAACGTGTCCGGGTAGCTGGGCACCGCGGCGAACCGGAGCGGCGAGTGCTCCTCGATGAAGCGGATCACCTCGGGTGCCGTCCGGACGAAGGTCTCTACCAGGCCGCGGTCGCGGCCGGGAGAGGTGTCCAGGCAGTAGGTGAGCGCGTCTCGCACGGAGTCGTCGATGCCGGCCTCGGCCAACCGGTGGTTGGCGGGCGCCCAGACCCCACCACCGGAGACCGCGGTCGAGCCACCCCACCGGTCGGCCGCCTCCACCACGGCCACCTCGACCCCGGCGTTGGCCGCCGCGAGCGCGGCGCTGAGACCCGCCGCGCCGGAGCCGATCACCACCACGTCCACGTCCAGCGTTGACATGCACGACCCCCACAGTGTTTGTGTACATGTATACAAACACTGTGGGGGTGGTCTGTCAAGCGTGCGCGAGCAGGCCGTCGAGCAGGGCGGTCAATCCCGACTCGTAGTCCGGCCAGGGGCGGTCCCAGCTCTCGGCCAACCCCGCGACCGTCGGTGCGCTGTGCGGATCGGCGGCGGCGAGCACCTCGCGCCGGAAACTCGGCTTCCGCTGGCCCTCGGGAGTTCGGATCGCACCATGTCGGAGGGTGAGTGTGCCGACGGTGTACCGCCACACCGCCCGATAGGCGTCCAGTGACTGTGACGGAGTCAGTCCACACGCGACGAAGGCGGCCAGGATCGCCTCGAGCAGCCACACGATCGACGACCCCATCAGGTCGCTCCTGGCCAACGCCTCCACCACCCAGGGCTGTTCGGCGAGTTGGTCGTGCAGCAACCGCCACAGGGTCAACAGGCGCCGCCGGGGGCTGGCTGGCAGCCGCGGCCGGGCCACCCGCGCCGCCGCCCGGTCCAACAGCAGGGCGAGCAGTTCGCCTTTGTCCCGCACATGACGGTAGATCGCCATCGGGGAGCTGTCCAACTCGGTGGCGACCCTGCGAATGGTGAGAGCCGCGACCCCTTCGGCGGTCACGATCCGTTCCGCGACGCCGACGATCGCGTCCCGCGACAGCCGTGCGGGCCGTCCGGGACGCCGCTCCTGCGCGCTGCTCATGGGAGCAGTCTGGCACCGTCAGCACGACGCCCTTCGATCAAGCGGTTCCTTAGGAGGTCGACCGCTGCTGCTTCGCCCGCCGGATCAGACGACCGATCGCGAACGCGATGGCGAACGTGCCAACGACGCTGATCACCGCTCCCGACACGACGTAGGTCGGGGTGAAGACGCCGATCAGTGTCGTGATGGTGTACCAGACGACGCCCGCGATCAGACCGGCGATGCCATTGCTGGCCAGTTGTCCACGCATGCGTGCTCCTTCGCTCGATCGGGTGAGATGCGGCGAAAGTATGCACGAGCGTGAGCTGTTTTGACAAATCTAAGGCTCGGTGGAGATCAGGTGGTCCACGTAGGCGGCGGTCGCGGGGCCGAACCTGGCACCGACCTCGGCGGCGAGCTCGCGCAGCCGTGGACCCGGCCACGAGGGCGGCAGGAGCTCGACTGGCAGCTCCGGCTCGCGCAGCGTGTCGGTCATCGGCGTCCGGACCACCCCCGACAGCGTTCTGAGCGTCCGCGCCGACGGCTCAGGTTTGTCCGGTGTCGTGGACAGCAGCTTCGACAGCGCGCCGATATGTCGTTCGAACATTCGCCCGACCTCCTCGAGCTCCCAGGCGTGACACGCGGCGCGCTTCGCGTCCGCGGTGTCCATCACGAGCCGTGTGCGATACACCCTCGCCGCGGGCGGGCACTGGTCGAGCATTTCCGCGATGGCCTCGCCGTGGTCGACCACTGAGATGAGCACACCCTGTTGCAGCAGCCCATAGCCGGACAGCAGTGCCACCCGCCGCAGCGCGTCCCGGAAGGGCCGAACCTCCTCCGGCACGTGGTAGTGCACGGCGTGGAACGATCCGGTCCACGGCAGCGGCGGCCGGGAAGGATAGTCGCGGACCCGCTGGAAACTCGCGGCGAACGGGCCGTCGAGCCGATAGTCCACACCGCGTCCCCGTCGGATCGACGCCAGTTGCCCGTGTTTCTTCATGCGTGCCACCAGTGTGCGGGCGGCCGCTGAGGTCAGGCCGAGATCGACGAGCAGCCGGTTGAGCACGGTGCCGGGAATCAACTCACGGTTGGCGGCGCCGAAAAGGAACGGCACGAGTGCGACGGTGCCACCCTGGGCGGCCAGCCGGGTGGCCAGGGTCGCCCGAGCGAGCTTGGCCATCCCTGCAGCCTAGTTGATCAGGCCGTCCTGTCGTGTCGTACGGCGGTGTCCGGATCCAGTGTCCTGCCGTGCTTCACCGCCGCGGCAAAGGCTTCCTCGCTGAGCACGGCCCGCACGGCCGCGGCGATCCGGTCGACGTCGCCGCGCTCGGCGGGCGGCAACGGTGCGCCGACGGATTCCCGTGCCGCGACGGCGGCCCCCAACAACCGGGCGGCGTGCTCGTGCTGTCCGGCGAGGGCCCACGCACCGGCGAGTCCTTCAAGGGCGAGCGCGAGCGCCCTGGGATCCCCGGTGGCACGGGCCGCCGCGAAGCCGTCCTGGTGCAGCGCCAGCGCCCGCTCCGCGTCACCCCGCTGCTCGGCGACGAATCCGAGCCCAGCCAAGATCAACGCGGCACCTAGGTCACCGTCGATCCGGCGGCACCAGTCCAGCCAAGCGCGCAGATGCCTCTCGGCGGCGTCCAGCCGTCCCTGCCGCCGTGCCGTGAGCCCGAGACCGACCTCAGCGAACTGCTCGCCGCGCTTGTGCGACTGGCCGGCCGCCAGCCGCATCGCCTGCCGGTGCAGCCTGTCAGCCTCGACGTAGTCGCCGGTCAGCAGCGCTATCCTGCCGAGCCCGGACAGCCGGTAGGACACCTCGGTCAGCAGACCGAGTTCCTCGGCGTCGCGCAGCCCGTCTCGGTGCAGCCGCGCGGTTCGCTCGTAATCGCCGGTGATCTCGGCCACCGTGGCGAGCACGTCGTTGGCCTTCAGCCGACCCCAGCGGTCGCCGAACTCGCCGAACAGCGCCGCGGCGTGTTCGCCGTCCAGCCGGGCGGCCGCGAGGTCGCCCCGCGGTTGCGCCTGGGTGGCCCGGGTGCATAGCGCGGCGGCCACGCCCCAGTGATCGCCGAGCTCGCGGAAGGTGGCCAGCGCCTGGTTCACCCTGTCCTCGTGCACGGTCGGATCGCCGGAGCCGAGCAGGACCGTGCTCAGCAGCCATCGCGCCCTCGCGTGCCCCAGTGGATCGTCGACGCTTTCGTAGTGGGCCAACGCCTTCTCGGCCAGGAGGCCGGGCGCGCTGTCCTCACCGAGCAGGATCACGAAACCGGCATGCCAGGTGACCGCCCTGGCCCTTGCGGTCGCCGTGCCGCCGGCCACCGCGAGGGCCGCCGCGGTCCAGCGGTGCCTTTCGCGTAGCCGGCCGCGTAGGAACCAGTACCAGGCCAGCGCGTTGACCACCCGCAACGCGAGCGTGGCGTCGTCGCGCCGCACGGCGCCGTCCAGCGCGACGCGGACGTTGGCCATCTCGGTGTCGATCAGATCCAGCCACCGCCGCTGGTCGCGGCCGTACAGGTGCGGCTCGGCACGCTCGGCGAGATCGCCGTAGTACCGACGGTGGGCGTCGCTCGCACGGTCCAGTTCGCCGACTTCGTCGAGGCGCTCGACGAAGTACGCGGCGACGGACTCCAGCAGGCGGTAGCGCGGGCCGCCGGGGCCGCCGCCGACGGTGACCAGTGAGCGGTCCACCAGCCGGTCGAGCAGGCCGAGGACGTCGCTGGCAGCCACCTCGCCGGTCGCGCCGACCGATTCGGCGGCGGCAAGGCTGAAGCTTTCCGCGTGCACGGCCAACCGCCGCAGCACGACACGCTCGGGCTCGGTCAACAGCCCCCAGCTCCACTCGATCATGGCTCGCAGCGTTCGCTGCCGGGGTGGGGCACCTCGGCGACGCCCGGCCGGCAACCGGAACCTGTCGTCCAGCCGGGCGTTGAGCTCGTGCACGCCGAGCAGCCGCACCGGCGTGGCGGCCAGTTCGAGCGCGAGCGGAATGCCGTCGAGCCGGCGGCAGATTCCCGCGACCGCCTCGGCGTTGCTCGAGTCCACCCTGAATCCCGGAGCCGACGCCGCCGCTCGGGCCACGAACAGCCGCACGGCGCTCGACCGTAGCAGCGCGTCGAGTTGGGCACCGGCCGCGGGATCGGATGTGTCCAGCGGCTCGACCGGGTATCGGCTCTCGCCGGCTGTCCCGAGCCGTTCCTGACTGGTGACGAGGATCCGCAGTTCCGGCGCCGCACGCAACAGTGGTTCGGCCAACTCGGCGACGGGCCCGACCACGTGCTCGCAGTTGTCCAGCACGAGCAGTAGTCGTTTGCCGGCGAGGGCGGTGGTGAGCCGGCCCGCCGCGGTGTCGGCGGACTCGGGGTCGTCACGGACGCCGAGTGTGGCCGCGACGACGTCGGCCACGGGTTCAGTGCCGGTGGGCTGGCGGTGGCCGGCCAGTTCGACCAGCCACACTCCGTCCGGGAAGGCGTCGACGAGCTCGCCGGCGGCCGCGATGGCCAGCCGGGTCTTGCCGACACCGCCGGGCCCGGTGAGTGTCACCAGCCGGTTGGCCGCCAACAGCGAGCGCACGTCCCGCACCGCCTCCGCCCTGCCGATCAGCTCGGTGAGCGGTGCGGGCAGGTTGGTGCGCCGGCGGGGCGCCGAGATGGCGGGGGCCAGTTCGGGATCCTGGTTCAGGATCGCCCGATGCAGGGCGACGAGCTCGGGTCCGGGGTCGAGACCGAGCTCGTCGGCAAGCCGCTGACGCAGTTCCTGATAGCTCGCCAGCGCCTCACTCTGCCGCCCGGCGTGATACAGGGCGCGCAGCCGCACGGCCCACAACCTTTCGCGCAACGGATATCGGGCCAGCAGGTCGCCGAGCTCGCCGGCGAGCACGCCGTGCTCCCCGAGCTCCAGCCGTGCTTCGGCGTGCTCCTCCAGCGCCACGAGCCGGTGCTCGTCGAGCCGCTGGATCGCTGCGCGGGCGAACTCCTCGTCGCTGAAGTCCGCGAACGCGGATCCACGCCACAGCGCCAGCGCCTCGGTCAGCAGCCGCGCCCGCGCCTCAGGGTCAGTGCTGGCCCGCGCCTGTGCGGTCAGCGCGCCGAACCGGCTGGCGTCCACCGCATCGGCGCTGACGTCGAGCAGGTATCCGGATGGGCCGAACACCACGAGACCGCGAGCGCCGGGCTCGGCCTCGTCCAGTGTCCGCCGCAGCTGGGACACCTTGGTCTGCAGCGAGCCGACGGGCTTGGCCGGCGGCTCGTCCCCCCCAGAGGTCCTGTATGAGGCGGTCGACGGTGACCGGCCGTCCCCGGTGTGCGAGCAGATCGGCGAGCAGGGCGCGAACCTTCAGCTCGGCGACCTTGACCGGCCTGCCGTCTGCCGTCCAGACGGCCAGCGGACCGAGTACTCCGAAACGCACGATACGACCGTATCCGAGCACACCGACAGTCGGCCGTGAGTCGAGCCGAAGCAGACCGGAAGGTGGTGTCGGCAGGGTGGACGTCGTCCGGACCAATCCGGACGGAACACCAGAGGTCACCGTGCAGCACCGAGGAGAACGGCGTGAAACCTGTTACGTGGTTCAGCATTCCGGCCGACGACATGGCCCGCGCGCTGAGCTTCTACGAGAAGGCGTTCGGCTGGAAGATCCTGCCCGAGACGGTCGAGCCGGATCCCGTGTACAACTACCACGTCACACTGAACTCGGCGAGCAACGAGAAGTCCCGGCCCGTCGTCGCCGGCACCGTCAACGGCTGCATCGTCAACCGGGACATCGGCCTTGCCCACCCGGCCGTCCTCGTCAGGGTCGATGACCTTGGCGAGGCGGTGCGTGGTGTCGTGGCGGCCGGTGGCACGACCGCCACGGAGGTCACTCCCATGGTGTCGTTGAACGGCACGTTCGTCCTCGTCAGGGACACCGAGGGAAACCTGGTCGAACTGTTCGCCGAGGACAGGTAGACGGCTACCAGGTGACCGGGAGTTCGCGCACGCCGTAGGCGAGTGCGTTCTCGCGCAACGGAATCTGATCGGCCGAGACTGCGAGCCGGAGGCTGGGGAACCGGTCGAACAACGCGGAGTAGGCCACGCGCATCTCGATTCTGGCCAGCTGCTGACCGAGGCACTGGTGCACGCCGTGGCCGAAGGCCAGATGGTGTCGCGCGTCCGGCCGGTCGGGGCGGAGTGCGTCGGGGTCGGGGAACGCTTCTGGGTCGCGGTTGGCCGCGGAGAGGGCGAGGGTGACGGTCTCGCCCTCTCGGATCGTGTTGCCGTCAAGGTCGACATCGTCGAGCGCGGATCGCGACGAGCCGAACTGCACGATTGTCAGATAGCGCAACAGTTCCTCCACCGTATTGTCCATAAGGGACTGATCGGTGCGAATGGTGGCCAGCTGCTCGGGATGTTCCAGCAGCGCGAACACTCCGAGTCCGATCATGTTCGCCGTGGTCTCGTGGCCGGCGACCAACAGCATCATCCCGATGTTGGCCAGTTCTTCGTCGGTGAGTTCGGTATCGGCGACCAGACGACCGAGCATGTCCTCGCCGGGCTTGGTCCGCTTGCGCAGGACGAGGTCGTGCATGTAGCGGGTCAGCGCGCCCACTGCGGCCGCGGCATGCTCGGGGGTGTCGTCCAGGGTGACCATCTGCGCGGTCCGGTCCTGGAACGTCGCGTGGTCGTCGTAGGGGACGCCGAGCAGCTCGCAGGTCACCAGCGAGGGAATCGGCAGCGCGAATGCGGGTACGAGGTCCACCGGCGGCCCGGCGGCGATCATCGCGGCAAGGCATTCGGCGACGATCTCGGTGATCCGTGATTCGAGACCCCTCATCCGCTGCACGGTGAAGTACCCGGTCAGCAGGCGCCGATACCGGGAGTGTTCCGGTGGATCGGTCATGGGGAACATGCCCGGCGCGGCTGGGCGGTCGCCTCTGCTGACCGGATTGGCGCGAAGGGGAGGGTGCTTGCGTTCCGACCGGTTGCTGAAGCGAGGGTCGGCGAGAACCTTCCGGGCAAGGGCGTGACTGGTGACCAGCCAGCCGACATGGCCGTCGGGATATCTCATCCGAGTGATCGGTTGGTCGGCCCGAAGCCGCGCGAACTCCGCCGGCGGGTCGAAAGGATGGCCGGCGGCTCGTCGGGTCGGAAGTGTGACGACGGAGGTCATGTCACAAGAGTAGGCTCTAAACTGATAGTGAACAACTATTTGATAGCTTTCTCTCAAAAACCCAACTGGTCGAGTCGCGTTTGAGTCCGAGCAGCCGACGGCCAAAGATGAGTGACATGTCTGACAGGGGCGGCAGGGCGCCCGGCCTCCGCGAACGCAAGAAGGCTAGGACCAGGGCCGAGATTCAGCGGCAGGCGCTGCGGCTGTTCCGCGAACGCGGCTACGCCACGACCACCGTGGAGCAGATCGCCGAGGCGGCCGAGGTCGCGCCGAGCACGGTCTTCCGCTACTTCCCCAACAAGGAGGCGCTGGCAGACCTGACCGAGTACTACCCGCTGCGTGCCGAGCTCGCCGAGGCGTTTCGGGCGCAGCCGGCCGAACTCGACCTGGTTGCCGCGTTGCGCCGCGCGATCCGTGCCGTGCTCGACGGCCAGTCGCCCGAACACCGCGCGGCACGGCGTGAGCGGGAGCTGCTGATGCTCACCGTGCCCGAACTGTGGGTGGCCAACCTGGATTCCATCGGCAGGGCGATGGACGCGATCGCCGAACTGGCGGCCGACCGAGTCGGCGGGCATCCCGAGGATCCGGCCGTTCGGAACGTGGTCAGGACCGTGTGCGGTGTCGCGCTGGCGGTGTGGTTCGACACCGCCAGGAATCCGGACGCGGACGTCGTTGCCGAACTGGACGAGGCCCTTTCCTTCCTGGAGGCGGCCCAACAGCGGTGACCGGCATCCGGCTCACGGTCGCGGCGGTGCTGTCAGCGCTGGCCAGATCGTGTCGAGCAACCGTTCGACAACGGCCTCGTCGACCGTGCCATGTCGGAGGTACTCCAGGATCACGGCGCCGCAGAGCATCGCGACCAGAGCGTCGAGATCGAGCCCGGCTCGGATGACTCCGTCTCGCTCGGCGCGCTGGAGTACGGCGGTCACCTGCGCCCATCCCGGCTCAACCAGGTTCTGTCGGACGAGGCCGAGCAAGCTGGGCATGCGGTCACCCTCAACCAGCACGCTGCCGATCAACGCGATACCTACGGGACTGGCGACCACCTCGGCCACCACGCACAGGATGGTGGAGACCGCCTCACGTGCCGGCATGTCGACTACTCCGCGCCGCGCGGCTTCCTCGCTGGTCACCGAGTACTGGAGCGACGCGGTGACCAGTTCGGCCTTGCTCGGCCAGCGCTTGTAGACCGTCGGCCTGGTGACACCGGCCTCGGCGGCGACGTCAGCGACGGTCATCCCGGCGTATCCCCTGGTGGCCAGTTGGCGCCGTGCGGCATCGAGAATCCTGCGCTCGAGACCGGGGTCGGTTGGCCGGCCCCGCCTGCGCGGACCGCGGTCCCCGATGGGTGTCCCCTCGCTCACTCGCCCTCCAGGCTCGATCGCGGGCATTTGTATTTACTTTACAGTATAATAAATTAAAATGACGCGAGTCGGAGAGAGCAACCAGATGACGGACATCGACCGCATCGACCATCCCTTCGTGCTGACCACCAACCTGGACGCACTTGCTGAGGCGTACCGCGGGCTCGGGTTCACTCTCACGCCACAGTCGTCACGACATGTCGGCACCGATCCCAGCAGCGGTGCCCAACGGCGGCTTGGCACGGCCAACCGACATGTGGTGTTCGGCGACAACTCCATCGAACTGCTCGGCTTGATGGACCCCGATGCGCCCGATCCCTGGGGTGTTCGCCATCTCGCCGCGGCCTACGAAGGTATTCGCGGGGTGGTGTTCGGCTGCGCCGACGCGTACGCGGTGAACCAGCGACTGACCAGCACCGGTGTGGCCACGACGGGGGTGCTCGAACTCCAGCGTGAGGTGGCCACCCCGGATGGGGAAGCGACCATGCGGGCCCGACTCGTCCACCTGCTCCCGCCGACACCGGAGGGGGGTGTCGGCGTCGCCGAGCACCTCACTCTCGAACTCGTCCGGCAGCCGCGGCACAGCAGGCACCCCAACGGCGCCGAGGCGCTGTCCGCGGTGACGCTGGTCGTACCCGATGAGGAGGTCGGCGACTACGTCCGCCGATACCGCATGCTGCTCGCCGTCACCGCAGAGCCCGAAGGCCCCCGCCACGTCTTCCAGCTGAGAGCGGGCCACATCGACATCGTCGCCGCGTCGGCGATGGGCGAGGTGCTGCCGGGGGAGACCGCGCCGACACTGCCGTTCCTCGCGGCCCTGACGGTCCACGTCGCCGACCTTGACGCCGCCAGGTCGGTGGTGCGCGCCAACGGCGTTGCCACCCATCCGCTGCCTGGCGGGTTCTTCGTCCGTGCCGCGGACGCGTGTGGCGCCAGTGTCGTCTTCACCGGCCGTTGCGCGCAGGAGGGAGAAGGATGAGCCAGGCTCCGACGGTGACCACGGCCACCGGCCGGCTGCGCGGACGCCGGCAGGGCAGAGTCGCCTGCTTCCACGGAGTGCCTTACGCCGCGGCGCCCACCGGTTCGCTGCGGTTCGCCCCGCCATGGCCCGCCCCGGCATGGGCCGGCATCCGTGGCGCGGTGTCGCCCGGCCCTATCGCACCGCAGCCCCCGAGCCGGTTGGAACGCGTGATGGGACCCCTGCGGTCGGCAGCCGCTCAAG
>JAFAZC010000007.1 GCA_019239965.1 Kutzneria sp.
GCCAACCCGAGCTGGGCCGCGCCCAGTTCGGTGCCCGCGGTCAACACCACGCGTCCTACCTGGACGTCCTCGCCGGCCAACCGGATGTGGGCGCCCGGTGCGACCGCGTCGCGCACCACGACCCGGTCGGTACCACCATCGGTCAGCTCGACGGGCACGACCGCGTCGGCGCCGGGGGGAACCGGTGCGCCGGTCATGATCCGCTGTGCCGTGCCGGGAGCCAGCGGCGACACCCGCGTCGTGCCGGCCGGAATGTCGCCGGCAATGGGCAGTGTCACGGGCGGGCCGCCGACGTCGACGGCCCGCACCGCGTAGCCGTCCATGGCCGAGTTGTCGAAGGGGGGCAGCGCGATGGGGGAGACCAGGTCCCCGGCGAGCGCGAGGCCGAGGCAGTCGGCGAGCGCCAGGCGTTCCACCGGGGTCGCGCCAAGCAGACCGACGACCTCCGTGCGGTGTTCGTCGACGCTAAGCATGTTCGATACCGAATGCGTCACAGGGACATCCTGCCCCTATCGTCCGAGTGAGCGGCTGGTACCGCCATTCGTATCATCCGCGGTTGTCGTTTTTCCGAATCGTCCAGAACAAGAGCACCCGAGAAGCAGATGGCGGCCGGCTTTGTGGCCGGTAGCGTTGCCCGAGATCCAATCGGCGCTTTCAGCGCCGTGCGCCACATCTGCAAGGAGGACACCGTGGCTGTAGGCACGGTCAAGTGGTTCAACTCGGAAAAGGGCTACGGCTTCATCGCGCAGGACAGCGGACAGGACGTGTTCGTCCACTATTCGGCGATTCAAATGGAAGGATTCAGGGCTCTCGCGGAAGGCGACCGAGTTGAGTTCGAGGTACAGGCCGGCCGGGACGGCCGCAGCCAGGCCGCGGATGTTCGTAAGGTCTGAGGCGGACACGAGAGGTGACTCCCGGGCGGTGCGGCCGCCCGGGCCGCCACGGACATCCGGGAAGGCGACCCAGCGACCGGACGCCACCCGATTTCGGTGGAGGTTAGGCTTTCTGTCGTGTCGGACGACTTGACCGGTAAGCGCCTTGGCCACTATCGCATCGACGCGGTTCTCGGTCGTGGTGGCATGGCCATCATGTATCGGGCGACCGACATCAGGCTCGGTCGCAAGGTGGCGCTCAAGGTCATCTCCGAGCACCTCACCGAGGACCCGGAGTTTCGGGAGCGATTCGTCGACGAGGCGCGCAACACCGCCGCGATCGACCACTCCAACGTCGTGCCGCTGTACGACTTCGGTGAGCTGGACGGGCTCCTCTACATCGCCATGCGCCTTGTGGATGGTTCCGACCTGGCCAGCCTCATCGCCGGTGGTCCGCTGTCGCCCTCGCGCGCGCTGATCCTGGTCAGCCAGGCCGGCGAGGCGCTGGACATGCTTGCCGGCCGGGGACTGGTGCACCTGGACGTCAAGCCGGCCAACATGCTGGTCACCAGCCGGGAGTCCGCCGGCGAGCACGTCTATCTCGCCGACTTCGGTCTGACCAGGCGTGGCGCTACCGGCCACCGTACCCGCGGCGGCGACTTCCTCGGCTCACCAACCTATGCCGCCCCGGAGCACCTACGCGGTGAGCCGGTCGACGGCCGCACCGACCTGTATTCGCTGGCGTGCGTCCTGTTCGCCTGCCTTACCGGGCAGCCGCCGTACTCCGGCGGTGTCTCCGAGGTCATCCAGGGACATCTGGGCAGCGAGCCGCCTTCGGTCACCGCACTGGTCGCCCTGCCCCCAGGTATCGATGACGTCATCCGCAAGGGCATGGCCAAGGAGCCGGGTCAGCGCTATGCGACCTGCCGCGAGCTCGTCTCCGCCGCCCGCAGCGCACTGGTGACCGTCGCGCAGCCGGGCTCGCCACCGCCGCGGCTGCGCGGTGCGGACGGGCCGACCAAGGGGGGCGGTCCGGCCCCGACGCAGTCGCCCCGGCCGGCGCCCCAGCGCGACCCGCGAGCCTGGCAGCCGGCCGCGCAGCACTCCGGCTACCCGCAGGCTGATTACCCCCGGGGGCCGGGAGCGGACCGGTTCGGCTACTCCTCGCCACCGGCCGACCAGCCGGTCCGGCTTCGGCCGCCGGCCCCGGTGAGTTCGACGGCGTTCTCCGAGGACCGGAGCCCGGCAGTTCGGTGGGCCGTGCCGATCCTGGCGGGAACGGCGGTGCTCGTGATCGTGGTCGTCCTGATCGTGTGGTTGACCTCCAGCGCCTGACCTGCGTTTCTTGCACTCGACGTCGCCGAGTGCTAAACACGGACTAGCACTCGGACAAGCTGAGTGCCAACACTGAGGTCGGGACGGTGAGGCCGTCCGGGGCAACCCGGTTGGTCGTCCGTCGCGGGCACCGGGCCTGGCCGAGCACCGTGTCATCCACTAGCGGAGGACCACACCGTAATGGCCAAGATGATCGCGTTCGACGAGGACGCCCGCCGCGGTCTTGAGCGCGGGATGAACACCCTCGCTGACGCCGTCAAGGTGACGCTCGGCCCCAAGGGTCGCAACGTCGTGCTTGAGAAGAAGTGGGGCGCGCCCACCATCACCAACGATGGCGTCTCCATCGCCAAGGAGATCGAGCTCGAGGACCCGTGGGAGAAGATCGGGGCCGAGCTCGTCAAGGAAGTCGCCAAGAAGACCGACGACGTCGCGGGCGACGGCACCACCACCGCGACCGTGCTGGCGCAGGCCCTGGTCCGTGAGGGCCTGCGCAACGTGGCGGCGGGGGCCAACCCGCTCGGCCTCAAGCGCGGTATCGAGCAGGCCGTCGAGGCAGTCGCCGAGCAGCTGCTCAAGACCGCCAAGGAGATCGAGACTAAGGAGCAGATCGCTGCCACCGCGTCCATCTCCGCCGCTGACTCGACCATCGGCGAGCTGATCGCCGAGGCGATGGACAAGGTCGGCAAGGAAGGTGTCATCACCGTCGAGGAGAGCAACACCCTCGGGCTCGAGTTGGAGCTCACCGAGGGTATGCGCTTTGACAAGGGTTACATCTCCGGATACTTCGTGACCGACGCCGAGCGCCAGGAAGCGGTTCTCGAGGACCCCTACATCCTGCTGTTCGGTTCCAAGATCTCCTCGGTCAAGGACCTGCTGCCGCTGCTGGAGAAGGTCATCCAGGCCAGCAAGCCGCTGCTGATCATCTCCGAGGACGTCGAGGGCGAGGCCCTGGCGACCCTGGTCGTCAACAAGATCCGCGGCACCTTCAAGTCCGTCGCGGTCAAGGCGCCTGGCTTCGGCGACCGCCGCAAGGCGATCCTGCAGGACATCGCGACCCTGACCGGTGGTCAGGTCATCTCCGAGGACGTCGGCCTCAAGTTGGAGAACGCCGACCTGTCGCTGCTGGGCAAGGCCCGCAAGGTGGTGGTCACCAAGGACGAGACCACCATCGTCGAGGGCGCCGGTGACGCCGAGCAGATCCAGGGCAGGGTCAAGCAGATCCGCGCCGAGATCGACAAGAGCGACTCGGACTACGACCGCGAGAAGCTGCAGGAGCGGCTGGCCAAGCTGGCCGGCGGCGTCGCCGTCATCAAGGCGGGTGCGGCCACCGAGGTCGAGCTCAAGGAGCGCAAGCACCGCATCGAGGACGCGGTGCGCAACGCCAAGGCCGCTGTCGAGGAGGGCATCGTCGCCGGTGGTGGTGTCGCCCTTCTGCAGGCAGCCGAGGTTGCCTTCGCCGGTCTGCGCCTGACCGGTGACGAGGCCACTGGTGCCAACATCGTCAAGGTCGCCCTCGAGGCCCCGCTCAAGCAGATCGCGATCAACGCCGGTCTCGAAGGCGGCGTCGTCGTCGAGCGGGTGAAGGGCCTCAAGGCCGGTGAGGGGCTTGACGCCGCCACCGGTGAGTACCGGGACCTTGTCGCCGCCGGCATCATCGACCCGGCCAAGGTGACCCGGTCGGCGCTGCAGAACGCGGCTTCGATCGCGGCCCTGTTCCTCACCACCGAAGCGGTCGTCGCCGACAAGCCGGAGAAGACGCCGCCGGCCCCGGCCGGCCCGGACGCTGGCGGCATGGACTTCTGAGTCCGACCGCCAGGGTCTCCAGCTCAACCAGAGCGACAGCGATCCCTGCCCAGCATGGCTGGGCAGGGATCGCTGTCGTTTTTACCTGCCTGCGCCGAAGCACATGAACGGCCGGCGCAGCGGGTCGACGGCCGTCGAGTCGGCCAGCGCCACCGCTGGCTCGGCCCCTTCGGCCACCCTGCGGTGGTAGAACGCCATGCTCTCCGCTGCCGTGTGATCGCCGACTCGGGTCACCGCGGCGGTCACCGTGCGCACACCGGCGGCCAGCAGGGCACCGGCGAATCCGAGTGCCTCGTCGCCCGGCCGGATCCGGTTCAGCGCCAGTTCACAGGCGGCGAGCACGACCTGCTCCGGCGGCCGTCGCAGCCGGGTCGTCTCGTGCGCGAACAAAGCGCCGTCCACCAGGTCGAGCCGGGAGAACAAGGCATTGTCGGGTTCGTGCTCGCCATGTGCCGCGATATGGGCCAGCTGGGTGCCGTCAAGGGCATCGAGCACCGCCTCCACGGTGGCCCGGTCGCCGTCAATGATGTCGGCGTCCGGCCGGTACCTCGCCAGCTGCGCGACCTCGCCGACGGCCGCCGGCAGGCCGGGGCCGCCAATCAGAACGCTGCGACCGCGGCCCGTGCTCCCGGACACGGCGGAGGCCGCGAGCCACGCTGTCGCGGACGGGGTGACGGCGACCGGCCGGCTCCGCAGCGAGGGCAGCGCGCCCCAGGCGACCCTGTAGAGCGGCCCGGTCGGCACCACGATCAGCTCGCGATCCGCGACGATCTTCGCGAGTGGCCGGAACAACTGCTCGTCCAACCGCCGCGCCCGTCGCCGTGCCGATGCCGAAACGACATCGATCAGAGCCTTGGGCAGGTGGTCCGGGGCAAGAGCGTTCAGGTCGGCGTGCAGCTCACGAGCGGCCCGCGTCGCCTCGGCGACACCACCGAGTTCGACCAGCCGCGGCCGGCCGTCGGCGATGACGACGGCGACCATCGCCTCACCGGAGGTCGCGAAGCTGACCAACGCGCGATCTCCGAGCTGGCCGGCGACCTGCCCAAGTGAGGCAACCGGCCGCGGCCTGCCCCACACCTTGGACTGCCAGCCGAGCCTTGTCGCCTCCTGCTGCAGCGCGGAATGTCTCGCGGCCAACTCCCGCACCCGGCGCCCCTCCGTCTTGGCCTGTCGCATCACCATGGTCAGGCTGCGCAGTTCGGTGACCCGTTCGGCGAGCACGGGGTCCTCAACCGCCGGCTGCGGCTCGTACCGGTACACCTGCGCCCTTGTTCGCTCCAGCCAGTCGAACAGCCGGCGTGCCTCGGCGGCCGAACGACCGCCGTCGAGGACGAGCCGGATCGCGAGCTCGCCGAGTTCCCTGCCGTGCACCGCGGTTCCGCAGACCAGCTCCAGACCACCCATGCGATCCCGGATCCTGCCGAGCTCGGCGAACCCGGCCCTTGCCTGGCTGAACGCCTTGCGCCGGTTTCCCGTCGCGACGGCCAGCTCGGCCCGGCAGAGCCGGTGC
The DNA here is from genome assembly GCA_019239965.1 of Kutzneria sp. Taxonomy (GTDB): domain Bacteria; phylum Actinomycetota; class Actinomycetes; order Mycobacteriales; family Pseudonocardiaceae; genus Kutzneria. Next base: position 5,521 of record JAFAZC010000007.1, read on the forward strand.
AGCATTCTGTGGTCGATGGACGTCATCTGCCGAGGTGGTGGTATTCCGTCGAGCAACTGGGCGGCCAACGCGGTGTCGCGTCGCCGCAGCGCCACGCGGACTCCGAGCAACTGTGCCACGTCCGACTCGTCGGCGAGCCGAAAGGACGCGAGTTCGTCGGAAAGCGCCAGCGCCTTGGTGACCAACCTCCTCGTGGGCGGCCGCGTGTCCAGCAGCACTTCGGCGATCTCGGCCCGGAGCGAGATGAGTGCGGCCACCGCGGCCATCGTCGGCATGCCCTGCCGCAGATACCCGCGGCGGGCTATCGCGGCGAACCTGCGCGCGGTGCCGGGGTCACCGCCAAGCAGGGCGGCCGCGGCCCGCTGTGTCTCGTAGACGGCCAGATCCCGGTTGTTGCCCTGCGCACGCAGTGCCGGCAGCGCCTTGTCGAGCGACCTCGCGGCCTCTTCGGCCAGGCCAGCGAACAGCAGCGCCTCCGCGCGCTCGCCGTCCAATTTGGGCAGTGCACTGGGAGCCAGCTTGATGAGCAGCCGTTCTGCCTGCTCGTAGTACCGCAGCGCGGTCGGGATGTCCCCGGTTCTCGAGTGCAGCATGCCGAGGTTCGACGACGCGATGACCACATCCATAGGGGACTGCGAGGTGTGCCCGATCCACAGGCACCGACGAAGGTCCTCACTCGCGGGTCCCGGCTTGCCGAGATCCATGTTCAGCAAGGCACGAGTGGTCAGCACGTTGGCGAGCGCGGATTCGATGGTCGCTCCGGTGCCGACCGATCGTTCGGTCATGACCACGGCCTCGTCGAGCACGGGGATGGCCTCGATCAGTCGGCCTGCCAGCCAGAGGATGGTGCCGCGCTGACGCTGGATCAGGCTCTCCAGCGCCAACCGCTGCCCGCCTTCGGGTAGTTGGGAACTCAGCTCGCTTGCCGCGTCGAGCCACCGCGTCCCCTTGCGCAGGCCGTACACCTCGGTGTCGCAGTGCGCGAGAGAGACGAGCACCCGGATGCGCAGAACAGTCCCGGTGCTGTCGCCGTCATCGGGACCGAGCCGGTCGAGTAGCCGGAGAGCCCGGCGGAAAGCCTTGGACGCGCCGGAACTCTGCTGCTCGCGCATGAGTTCCCTTGCGGAACCGTGCATGTCGGCGACCTTGCGGAGGGTCGCCTGTCGCTTCGACGGCCCCTGATGAGCGCGCGCGGAATCAACGGCTGACGGGGGCACGTGTACATATCAGCACACCCCGTCGCCGGCCTGGTGCCCCCGTCGGTGGAAGGTCGTGTTGTCAGGAGACCAGGGTCGGGGTCACCACCGTGCGGCTACGTTCGCCGCGGTCATCCACGATATGGACGACCAGCTGAGTCGTTCCCCTCGGCACCTCGTCGGCCGCGAACCGCCCGTCGGAGTCCGCCGAGGTGATCGTCGAGGGATGCCCGGAGACTCTGATCTCGACGGTGTGTGGACCGCCGGGGACGAGCCAGCCGTCGAACCGGCAACTGGCACCCGCCGGTGTCAAGCTGACCATGATGGTCAAGTCCTCGACGGTGAAGGTGACGGTGTTCGGACTCGGGCCCCGTACACCGACCCGCTCCTCAGCGTGCACCCATCGGGCCACCTCGACGTCGAGGTCCTCGAGAGCGATCGCGAACCGGACGCGGTCGACCAGGTCCGCCGGCATCGGGTCGACCTTGTCGAACAGGACGTCCAGCTCGGCGAGGAGCAGGAGGTCCTCCTCGGCGGGATTACGCTCCTGGCCGTTGGCGGCGTTCACGGTGGCCTCCTTCCTGCCCTACCAGTTCGCGGAGCCGGTCAAGACAGCGACCGCGGGTCGGGCCGATGCTGCCGCGCGGCATGTTCAGCGCGTCCGCCACCGCCTCGTACTGCGCCCTGCCGGCAAGCACGGTCAGTTTGAGCAGTTCCTGGCAGCGGTCGCTGAGCCTGCTGAACGCGCCCCACAGCCGCCGGTCCCTGTCGTCACGCAGCACCACCTGCTCCGGAGTGTCCGGTGTCGTCTGTGCGGGCGGGGTGGGGAAGTCCTCGAGCGTCTCGGTGGGGACCGGCGCGACCCTGTCGTATCCGGCGGCCTTGGTCCGTCGCGCCTCGCGACGGGTCGTGGTGATCAACCAGCCGGCCAGCGCCTTCGGGTGCTCCACCTGACCGAGCTTGCAGAGCAGAGCCAGCCAGACCGTCTGAACCACGTCCTCCGCGCTGCTCCTGTCGAGGCCCTGGCTGCGGGCAACATGCCAGACCAGTGGGGTCAGGTCGACGACCAGGGTGTCAAGCGCTCTGCGGTTGCCGGCTTGCGCGGCTACCAGGCATGCGGCGTGACGGTCATGGCCGGTGAGCCCCTCCCACGTGTCCACTGCCATCCAGTGCACCTCCGGCTGATCTGAGGTACTTCGGCGCGGTGTGGTCTCCCGGTCCCAGCCGCGCACCTTCCCCCAGCATCCTGCCCTACCCGGCGGCGCCGTCCACTCCCCTTTCTCGGGTCGCTGCCCATGCCTGTTTCGCTCGCGGCACCCGTCCTGTTCGGCGACAGCCCCGTCCAGCACGGCACTGTTGTGTCTGATCACCACCGCTCCGTTCTGCAGATTGGGTCCCAGTCGAGACTCGATCCTTGTCAGGAGGCCGCTGAATCACGACAGATACATCACAAATGAATAACGGTCCCTTCGGGTGGTAAGGCGGTGACGGAGGCGCCGCGTGGAACGCCCGCCACCGCCCATCCGTTCCGGTGGCGGCTCACTTCTTCCCGGGCGGGGGTGTCTCCGGATTCGTCCAGCCGAGTGGGTGGGCGTGCGGCTCGTCCTCGGGTAGCTCACCGACCCCGCCCAGGGCCTGCTCCAACTCGTCGACGGTCAGCGGATCGGGAGCGAGTCGATCGGGATCAGTGGTCCTCGTTCCGTCGTCGGCGACACTCATCGTGGACTTCCTCTCTCGCGCTTCCTCGTGTACCCGGGCTCTCTTCCGCGGCGTGTGGCGCCTTCGGCTCCGCTACGCCATGAGGCTGAACCTGGCGACGATCGGCCACCATGCGCAACACCATTGGGGTGCCGCCGCCTTCATAGCCGCTCGATCGGCTCAACGCCAGAACAGGAGGTCCCTCGAACGGATCAGATACTCGGCCGCGGTCATCCGCTCCACGAAGTGCTGGGAATCACCCCGAAGTGCTGGCGAGGAATGGGGCCGACACCGAGAGCGGCGTGCGGACCACGGAGACCGTCCGCGCGTCCGGACCCTTCACACCCCCGCTGCCGTGAAGGCTCCCCTTTTCCGCTCTCGGTGGGCCCCCCTGACGGCCCCACTCCATTACCCACGCCCCCCACGTGGGCCTCGCCCTGTCCGGCCCCCCGTCACGTCGGTGAACCGGCAGACACCGAAGAGGAGGACGGTGTCCTTTGCCAGATACGTCCGATGCGGAAATGTTCGCGGGCACCTCACGGCCTGTCGGCCTCGGGCACCACCACCCAGCACGCCCCGTAGAGGACCACCCCTGAGCCGAGCGAGAAGACCGTCAGCAGCACCATCGCCACCCGCACCAGTGCCGGGTCGACGCCGACCAGCTCGGCGACGCCGCCGCACACTCCGCCGAGCATGCGATCGTCTCGGCTCCTGCGGAGCCGGCGAACCCTGCCGCCGAGCTCGTTCATCATGTCGTTGGTCTTGGTCATGTTGTCGATTCTGCGCACGGTGATGGCCGGCGACATCGGGGAACAACCCTGGCCGCACCCCGGTCGGTCCCTGAGAGGGTCGGACCGGCCGATCGAGGATTATGGTGCCGGTGGACACCAATCCGGAGGTGCGGTATGCGGGATGTCCTGTCCGACCTGCACTCACACTGGCGCGAGGACAGGGCCACCGCGCTGGCCACGGTCGTGTCCACCTTCCGCTCGGCTCCCCGGCTTCCCGGAGCGGCGATGCTGGTCGGTGCCGACGGCACGGTGGTCGGCAGTGTGTCGGGCGGCTGTGTCGAAGGGGCGGTCTACGAGCTGGCCGGGCAGGTCCTGTCCGACGGCCGGCCGGTGCTGCAGCGGTACGGCGTCAGCGACGATGAGGCGTTCGCGGTCGGCTTGACCTGCGGCGGCGTCCTTGACGTCTTTGTCGAGCGGGTCGACGCCGGCTGTTTCCCCGAACTCGCTGACCTTGCCGACTCCGTCGGGAACGAGCGGCCGGTCGCACTGGCCACGGTGGTCGAGCACCCCCAGTCGACGGTGGTCGGTAGGCATCTGGTCGTGTGGCCCGAGCGCCGGACCGGTGGGCTGGGATCGGAGCGGATCGACGACGCCGTGTCCGACGATGTGAGGGGGATGCTGGCCACCGGCCGGAGTGGCTTGCTGCACTACGGGCCGGACGGCGAGCGCCGTGGCGTGGGTATGTCGGTGTTCGTCCACTCCTTCGAACCACCGCCGCGGATGGTCGTGTTCGGGGCGATCGACTTCGCCGCCGCGGTGGCCAAGATCGGCGCCTACCTCGGCTACCGCGTGACGGTGTGCGATGCCCGGCCGGTGTTCGCCACCCGTGACCGGTTTCCCGGCGCCGACGAGGTAGTCGTCGACTGGCCGCACCGGTATCTGGCCGAGCAGACCGAACGGGGGCTTCTCGACCGGCGCACGGTGGTCACGGTGCTCACCCACGATCCCAAGTTCGACGTGCCGCTGCTTGCGGTGGCACTGCGGCTGGACCTGGCCTACGTGGGCGCGATGGGCTCACGCCGGACGCACGAGGACAGGATGGCGCGCCTGCGGGAGGCCGGGCTGGGCGACGCCGAGTTGGACAGGTTGGCCTCCCCGATCGGGCTCGACCTCGGCGCGCGGACTCCAGAGGAGACCGCCGTGTCCATCGCGGCCGAGATCATCGCGCTGCGGTGGGGTGGGCGAGGGGAGCGACTTGTCGACGTCAAGGGGCCGATCCACCACGTCTGACCCGGGGCCCCGAGCGGCATGTGCCGCGACAGCTCACCCGGCCTCGGGCAGTGCCGGCCCCAGCAGGTCGTCCGCGTCAACGATCTTGTACGCGTACCCCTGTTCCGCGAGGAACCGCTGCCGGTGCGCCGCGTAGTCGGTGTCCAGGGTGTCCCGCGAGACGATCGAGTAGAAGTGCGCCTGCCGGCCGTCTGACTTGGGACGCAACAGCCGGCCCAACCGCTGGGCCTCCTCCTGCCGCGACCCGAAGGTCCCCGACACCTGCACCGCGACCGACGCCTCCGGCAGGTCGATCGAGAAGTTGGCCACCTTGGACACCACCAGGGTTGGCACCTCGCCCCTGCGAAACGCCTCGAACAGGGCCTCACGCTCCTTGGTCTTCGTTGCACCCTGGATCACCGGCACCCCCAGCAGCTCGCCGAGCTGCTCCAGCTGGTCGAGGTAGGCGCCGATCACCAGCGCGGGTTCCCCCTTGTGCCGGTCGAGCACCGTCCGTACGACGGCGGCCTTGGTGCGCACGGTGGAGCAGATGCGGTACTTCTCGTCCGGCTCGGCCGTGGCGTAGGCGAGCCGTTCCGCGTCGGTCAGCGTCACCCGGACCTCAACGCACTCGGCCGGCGCGATCCAGCCCTGTGCCTCGATGTCGCGCCAGGGCACGTCATAGCGCTTGGGGCCGATCAGGGAGAACACATCACCCTCGCGGCCATCCTCACGGATGAGCGTCGCGGTGAGCCCGAGGCGTCTGCGGGACTGTAGGTCCGCGGTCATCCGGAACACCGGTGCCGGCAGCAGATGCACCTCGTCATAGATGACAAGGCCCCAGTCCCGGGAGTCGAACAGCTCGAGGTGCCGGTACTCACCCTTCGTTTTGCGGGTGATGACCTGGTAGGTGGCGATGGTGACCGGCCGGACCTCCTTGCGCTCACCGGAGTACTCGCCGATCTCCTCCTCGGCCAGCGAGGTGCGTGCGATCAGCTCACGTTTCCACTGCCTGCCGGCGACGGTGTTGGTGACCAGAATCAGGGTGGTGGCCTGTGCGTGCGCCATGGCCGCGGCGCCGACAAGGGTCTTGCCCGCTCCGCACGGCAATACCACGACTCCCGAGCCGCCGGCCCAGAACGCCTGCGCGGCCATCCGCTGGTAGTCGCGCAGGGCCCAGCCCTGTTCCCGCAGAGCGACCGGGTGCGCCTCGCCGTCGACGTAGCCGGCGAGGTCTTCGGCCGGCCACCCCACCTTGAGCAGGGCCTGCTTGAGTCGGCCCCGTTCGCTGGGATGCACGACGACGGTGTCGAAGTCCACCCGCGCGCCGAGCATCGGGCTGATCTTCTTGTTGCGCAACACTTCCTCGAGCACGGCTAGGTCCAGCGAGACCATGGTCAGTCCGTGAGCCGGGTTGCTGACCAGCTGTAGCCGCCCGAACCGGCTCATGGTCTCCACCACGTCGACGAGCAGTGGCTGCGGTACCGGATAACGCGAGAAGCGCACCAGCGCGTCCACCACCTGCTCCGCGTCGTGTCCCGCTGCGCGGGCGTTCCACAGCGCCAGCGGCGTGACCCGATAGGTGTGCACGTGCTCCGGCGCACGTTCCAGCTCGGCGAACGGCGCGATCGCGGTGCGCGTCTCGTCGGCGCGCGGGTGGTCGACCTCGAGCAGCAACGTCTTGTCGGACTGGACGATCAGTGGGCCGTCGGTCACCGGTCGGGCTCCTCCCTTGGCGGTCAGACCAGTGTCGCAACGCCGAGCGACCGCTGTCGCGCGGGTCCGTGTGCTTGATGTCGAAAAGGGCACGGTTTGATAAACAGAAGACAACCGGCGGGACCTGGGGCTCAGGATGTGCGTCCGTGTGGAGCAATTCAGGTCGCTGGCTGATCGAGCGTCGCGGCCGCGGCACCACCAGTTGTTCAACACTCCAGCGAAGGTGAACATGAGCACTCCGCCCATCCCGCCGGGCCCCGGATTCCCCGCCGGTCGACAAGGCCAGAACGTTCCCCCTCCTGCCCAGTGGTCACCGGGGTATCCGCAAGGCGCCGGCCAGGGCGCACCCGTCGGTCAGCCGCAGTCACCGCAGTACGGGCCCCCCTATCCGCAGGGCCAGCAGTATCCGCAGGTCCAGCCCCAGTTTCCGCAGGCACCGGGGTTTCCGCCGGGGGTTGGTTACGGCGGCCCCCCGTCCGGGCAGCCGCACCAGGTCCCACCGGCCCCGGTGGGCCAGCCGGCGCCGAAGAAGAAGGGGCGCCTGGTCGCGATACTCGTTGCCGTGCTCGTCGTGCTGGGCGGCGTCGCGGTGAAGGTCGTCCTGGGGCTTGGCATCGGCGCGGCCATCGACAGCACGAACCAGGCGCACACCACCAACGTCGGCGACTGCGCCTCCGTGACTGGGACGGTCGCCAAACCGCACTACGAGAAGGTCGACTGCGGGTCGGGCAAGGAGAACTACACCGTGGGCAAGGTGTTGAACTCCGCGAGCGCCACCTGCCCGCAGGACTACGACGAGTACTACGAGACCGGGGTCAACTCGGTCAAACTGTGCCTGATCCCGGTGCTCAAGGACGGGGCCTGCTACGACTTCGGTCAAGGCTCGGTTGGCAAGGAGCAGATGGGCTACAGCCAGGTGCCCTGCTCCAGCAGCAAGGCGGTCCAGGTGAAGGTGCTCAAGGGCACCACGGACAAGAACGCGTGCGGTGCCGATTCGGACAGTGCGGTCGTCTACCAGGAGACCAGGACGACCATCTGCCTGACCGCGTCCACTGGGGCCTGACAGCGGACGGTGCCCGGCGGTGGGTGATCACGCCGATGCCGCCGGTCGGGGACCGAGTCCACTCGGAGGCGTGAAGGTGCCCTCTGTGCCGGATACGGCGAGTGCATCTAGAGTCTTCCGGGACCGACGCTTGGGCAGTACGCTGCTTGGGCTAGTGGCGGTGGTCGGAAAGAACCATTGTCGAAGGTGGTGGTGGGACCACCTGGCATTGGGCCCGTTCACTGTGCTGCAATTCGGCCCACCTCGAGTCCACAATTGGCCCGAGGGGGGCCTGGACACTGCTGCTGGAATGAGGAAGCCGGGTGGCTCGTCGCGAGCAAGGTTCCGGCCAGTCGAGCCGAACTGGGCTGGCACACTCAGATGAGCCCGGGATGGGTGACGTAACGGCTGCGCAGCGTAATTCAGTCATTGGTGAACATGTCATCCCTACGCACGGCGCCGATGCCACCGGCCAGCGGTCCGAACGCGGACGCTGGCGGCTGCGGAACTGGCGGCTGCGGACGAAGCTTCTCGTCGTCCTGATCGTGCCGACCATCGTCTCCCTGGTCCTCGGTGGCGCCCGGGTCTACAACAACCTGCTCAGCCTCACCGCGGCGCAGCATCAGGCCAAGCAGATGCAGTTGGAGCAGTCCATCGCGGACGTCGTGCACGAGCTGCAGCGGGAGCGGGACATCACCGCCCGGTTCGTCGCGGCCAACCGCGACGGTGACCGGGCTCCTCTCGACCAGCAGCGAAACAGGGTCGACGAGGCCGTCAGCTCCTTCCGCGACCAGGTTGGCCGGCTCGGTCCCGGCGTCGACCCCGCCGTCAACGACCGGTTCGCCGCCGTGGCGGGGAACCTCTCCGGACTGGCCGAAACGCGCGCCAACGCGCTGGACTCCCGATACCCAGCCGACTCCACCTTCGCCGACTACAGCAGGACCATCCAGGACCTGATGGATCTCGGTGAACAGGCCATCACGACCCTCACCGACCCAGGGCTGATCCGGCTGCAGTCGGCCGCCAACGCCGTGGCAAGGGCTGAGGAGCAGGCCTCACTCAAGCGGGGCATCCTGCTGCAGGCCTTCGCCACGAAGACGGTTTCGCAGAACCAGTACCGGGCGTTGCTGGCCGCCGACGTCCAGTTCGACGCCGCGAGGTCCGACTTCGTCAAGTCGGCAGCCCCCGACCAGCGACGGCTCCTCGACGACACCGTGACCGCACCGGCCGTCGAGGAAGCCGGGAAGCTGGAGTCGGCGGTGTTGGCCAGGGCCACCGGCAACGGCAAGCTTGACGACGTCAACTCGGCGCAGTGGGACACCGACTCCACCAAGACGGTCGATCTCACCAACGCCGTGCAGAAGTCGCTGCTCGGCCAGCTGCGCAGCCAGACCGACGAGCTGGCGGCGATTTCGGAGAACTCGGCGATCCGCAACTCGGCCCTTGTACTCGGCGCCCTGCTGCTCGCCCTGCTAACCGCTCTGTTCGTGAGCCGTTCACTGCTGCTGCCACTGCGCGTGCTGCGACGTACCGCACTGGACATCGCCGATCACCGCCTTCCCGAGGAAGTCCAGCGCATCCTCACTGATCCGCATCCAAAACAGAGCGAGCGGGACGTGGTGGAACCGGTTCCCGTGTACACGACGGAGGAGGTCGGCCAGCTGGCGAGGGCCTTCGACGCGGTGCACGGGGAGGCGGTCCGGATGGCGGCGCAGCAGGCACTGCTTCGGGACAATGTCAATGCCATGTTCGTCAACCTCTCTCGCCGCAGCCAGGCACTCGTGGAACGCCAGCTCGGCCTGATCGACCGGCTCGAGCAGGACGAGGAGAACCCCGACCAGCTGGCCAGCCTGTTCGAACTCGACCACCTCGCCACGCGGATGCGGCGCAACAGCGAGAACCTGCTCGTGCTCTCCGGAACCGATCTCGGCAGGCGACTGACCAGTCCGGTTCCGGTCGCCGACGTCATCGGCGCCGCGGTCAGCGAGGTCGAGCAGTACGCACGGATCCAGGTCGCGCCAACACCGGAGCTGGCGGTGCAGGGGCAGGCCGTCAACGACGTCGTGCACCTGATCGCCGAACTGCTCGACAATGCGACGGTGTTCTCCGCGCCGGAGACCAAGGTGACCGTGCACACGGCGAGGACACGGCGCGGCGAGCTGGCTCTGGAGATCCACGACCGCGGTGTCGGCATGTCCGCCTCGGACGTCGAGGACGTCAACCTCCGGCTGGTCGAGCCGCCCGAGGTCGACGTGGCGGTGTCGCGCCGAATGGGTCTGTACGTGGTCGCGAGACTCGCCAAACGGCACGACATCAGGGTCAGGCTGCGGACCAACGCCGACGCGGACGGAGGCACGACCGCGCTCGTCGTCGTGCCGAGTTCGCTGGTGGTCGTGCCAGGTGAAGCGCCCGCCGGCACACAGGTGGAGCGACCGCCGGCACAGGTCGGCAGGGGTATCGCCAATGCGTTCGGGATGGCTCGCCGGACACCTCAACCGGCCGTGGAACCCGTTGCGGCCCATGGCGGCTACACCTCCGAGGCGGAACTCACCGAGCTGTCAGTGCGGATCGTGCCGCGCGCCGGTGAGCAGAGCGCCACCGAGATACCGCACTGGCTGCCCCTGACCGTGGTCCCCGCGGACCAAGGCCAGCAGTGGCCCACCGACGACGAGCCCCCTGGCACGCCGATCGATCTCTTCGCCGGCTTCCAGGACACGGCTGACAGCGTGGATTCGGCGGAAGACCACACGATTCGCGGCACCGTGCTCCCGCCCGGCGACGGACCGCCCTCGGGCTACGGTCACCCACGCCCCGCGACGCGAACCGCAACGGGCGGGCCGCCTGTTCTGGACGCCCCCGAGGCCGACAGAGTGCCCGGGACGGACAGCGAGGCGCTGACTGAGCACCTGCCGATCTACCAGTCCATACTGTCCCAATGGTTCCAGGAAGTCGAGAACGAGACGCCAGACCTGGACAGCCCGTTCGGGGTGCCGGCCCAGCCGGGTGCCCCTCTCGCCAACTCGTCGGCCGGTCCGGCGACGGCATCGATGGCTGAGGGCGTCGGGTCGGCTCTGCCGGCCGGGGGAGACGCCGGGCACGGGACCACGACACAGCCAGCTGTCCCCTCCGGGAGGAACCCTGGCGCCGTCCGCAGGACAGCGCCGCCGAGAGTGCCGGCACGGACAAGGAATAACGAATGGGCATCACCTGGTGACGAGGGGTGGCAGGCGGCGGCGGCACTGCTCGATCGGGTCGCCGATACGATGACCAGTGCTGGCCTGCCCAAACGTGTCCCCAAGGCGTATCTGATTCCCGGGTCGGCCGCACCAAGGTCGTCCACGGTGCAGCCGACGAGAGCGCCAACCACACCACGGTCTGCTGACTCGGTGCGGGGTCGCATGTCAAGCTTCCAGCAGGGCGTGCGCCGTGGCCGGCACGCCTTGATCGATGCCTACTCCGGCGATGCGCGCCCATCGCCGCAGAGCAGTGAGGACGAGGAGCAGGAGTGACTACCGCGTCTGTACAGCAGCCTGGCAGCTTCAGCTGGATGATCACCGATTTCGTTCGGCGCGTGCCAGGTGTGGCTCATGCCGTCGTCGTGTCCGCGGACGGCTTGTTGCTCGCCGGTTCGCACGGCCTGCCGCGGGATCGTGCCGAACAGTTGTCCGCGGTATCCTCCGGGCTGATCAGCCTCACGCAGGGTGCCGCACGGTGTTTCGAGGGCGGTTCGGTGAACCAGACCGTCGTGGAGATGGATCGCGGATACCTGTTTCTGATGTCGATCAGCGATGGATCTTGCCTCGCGGTGTTGGCCGCCCCCAACTGCGACATCGGACTGGTGGCCTACGAGATGACCCTCCTTGTGGAGCGGGTCGGCCAGCAGTTGACGCCCGAGCTCAGGGCGCAGCTGCAGGGCGTGGTCCGGAGATAGTCACGGGTGGGGGTGAGAAGTGATGGCCAAGGGTTCTGGCGTACCCGGTGGCCAGTTCGGTAAGAAGTTCGATGACCGGGTCTGGGCGGCCGAGGGTTATCGGCTCTCGGACTCCGATGCGGAGGCCCTCCGAACCAGCGGGGGCGAGGCACACGACAGGCTGGATGGGGTGCAGGATGACTCGCCGCGACACCAGCTACACGATGGCGGTGCTCGACCTCGGAAGCGGGATCTCACCGGTCCCGAACAAGGGCTAGATGACATGGCAGCGCATGGGCTTGAGGATCCACCGCAGCACGGTCTCGACGCGGTGCCCACCCGGTTCGACATAGACGGCTACGGCAGCGGTTTGTTCGGTGGTCCCGGTGCGGACCTTTTCGGTGAGCATGGCTTCACCGAGGGGCCGCCGCGGGCTCCACGGCCGTTTGAGTTCGTCGAACAGCCTCGGCATGAACCGCCGAGGGGGGACCGTGCCGGGCCACCGTCGGGCCCCATCTCGGATCCCATCTCCGGGCCGCTCTACGACGCTGACGGTCGTGAGGTGCACTTCGTCGAGCCGGAACCGGAGCCCGAAGTCTCCGAGCGCGTAATGGAAACCGGCTCGCTGGTCCGGCCCTACACCAGGACCGGCGGCCGGACGAGACCCGACTACGATCTGGCGATCGAGGCACTCGTGTCCACGAGCGACCTCGGCCGTGATCGGAATGCCGTTGTGACCGCCGAACATCGGTCGATCTGCGGTCTGTGCGTCGACACCCGTTCGGTCGCGGAGATCGCCGCGCACCTGCGTCTGCCCCTCGGGGTGGTGCGGGTGCTCATTGGTGACATGGCAAGCATGGGTTTGGTCCTGATCCACCAAAGCGGCCTGGTTGTGGGGGACCGGCCGTCCATTGAATTCCTGGAGAGGGTGCTCAGTGGGCTCCGCAAGCTCTAGTCCCCAGATCGCCAGGCAGGCGACGACGTCGGCCAAGATCGTGGTCGCCGGTGGGTTCGGTGTGGGTAAGACCACGTTCGTGGGATCGGTGTCGGAAATCGTGCCGCTGACCACCGAAGCGGTGATGACCGAGGCCAGTGTGGGCGTCGATGACCTGTCCGCGACGCCGAACAAGGTCACG
>JAFAZC010000009.1 GCA_019239965.1 Kutzneria sp.
ACTGCAACAACACCGGAGCCCAGCAGTGGCAGTCCCACGGCGGTGCTCTCGTGAACCCACAGTCCGCCAAGTGCCTCGACGATCCGACCAGTACGACCACCAACGGCACCCAGTTGCAGATCTTCGACTGCAACGGGTCAGCCGCGCAGCGATGGACGATCCCCAACTGAGCCAAATGGACACGAGTGACTGCTGCTGTGACATACCCTGACCATGTGGATGGTGCTGTCGACCTGGTCGGGGGCCTGCTGTCCGGACTGCACGGCGTGTTCGGACTGTGGGGTGTGCTGGGCAGATGCCCCGGCGACTGGACCGTGACCACGATCGTGGCCGGCGGCGTGTTCGCGGTGATTCCCGTCCTGACCGCGATGATGGTCGCCGTCATTCGCAAGGTGACGGGCAGCCGCTACAACGTCGGCATGGTGTCGGTGTTCTTCCTGCTCGGCTTTGTCGGGAACCTTGCACTGCCCAGCTGGTTGTTCGCCAGCGTCTCCCGGCTTTTCGGGGACGCCGCCAACCGTGAACCCGCGCCCGGTTTCGGTGTCAACGACCTGATCGGCCTCAACCGCCCGGTCTGCATCGTGCTCCCGTCACAGAACGAGCTCCTCGGCCGCTCACCGAGCGTGCATCTGGCGATCTCGGACTATCTCGGCCCGCCCGCACGGTGGATCGCTATCGCGGCGCTCGTCGTCGTGCCGGTGTTCGTCCTGTTCTGGATCACCAGGCAGGCCAAGCAGGCCTTCCGCGGTGGCGCGCGCTGGCCGGCTCGGCTGTACTACCTTCCCTTCTGCGGCACGATCGCGCTCACCGCTCCGCTGCATGCCGGGGTCGCCGGACTGCTGTGGCTCGGCTTCCTGCCCGTCAGCGCGACCGGTGTGCTCGCGGTCAAGGTGCTCGGAACACCCAGCGACGCCGTGCTGCGTCCGGCCGTGTCTCCGGTCGAATCACAGCACTATCCTGGCTCGTCCGCTCCACCGGTCCATTCTGGGCAACCCGGCCCTTCCGGGCCGCCCGCTCCGCCGGTCCCCTCGTACCAGCCACCGCCGCGGGCCCTTCCTCCCGTGACGAGGGTCTACGGCGAGCCGACAGTGGTCGACTCGGCAGTCCCCGCCGCCCCGCCCCGGGGGTTGGCCAACACGCCCGGCCCGTTGCCGTGGGCGCAGAACCCGCCGGCGTCCACACCAGCGTCGTTGGACGCGACCACCAGGACCGACACCACGGGCGACCGAATCGGTGGGCGGTTTCACCGCATCCGCCAACTTGGCTCGGGCGGGTTCGGCAAGGTGTGGCTGGCCATGGACGCCAGCCTTGGCCGTCAGGTCGCCATCAAGATCGCACATGCCAACGACGCCGAGACCGAGCAGCGGATGTATCGGGAGGCACGTGCGCTCGCCGCCGTTCGGCACCCGAACTGTGTCCGTGTCTACGACATCCTCGACGATCCCGACGGTATCGCGATCGTCATGGAGTACGTGGAAGGGCCGTCGCTGGCGAACGCGCTCGACGACGGCGGACCGCTCGACGACATCGCGGCGGCAAGGCTGTGGTGCACCATGGCCGGTGCCCTCGCCGCCGCACACGAGAAGTCCGTGATGCACCGGGACATCAAGCCGTCGAATGTGATCATCGACCGCTCCGGGGTCGCCCACCTGATCGACTTCGGACTGGCGCGGCGACACGGGGACAACACGCTGACGGCCACCGGGATGATGGTGGGCACACCGGATTTCCTCGCGCCCGAGGTGGCAAAGGGAGAGCCGGCGACTCCCGCGTCGGACGCCTGGCAGCTGGCCGCCACCGTGAGCTTCGCCCTCACCGGTCATCCGCCGCGCGGCCACCGGTCCAACCCCATGGCCGCGCTGGTGGCCGCCGCCACGGGCGAGGCGTGTGTCCGGCTTCCTGACCGGTCTGTGCACCGCAGGCTGCTCATGGCGGCGCTGGACAGCGATCCGAACCATCGGCCCACGCTGGGCCGGATCCAGCAGCAGTTGGAGGTGTGGCTCAGCAGCGCGGGCCTGAGTCAGGACGGTCCGGTCACCACCGTTGTCCGCAAGCGTTAGCCGTGCTGCCGACGCTGGCTTGATGATCCTGGTATGAGCTCGGTGAGCAGGCCGGCGAGGATGTCGATGCCGTGTTCGGTCAGGACCGACTCGGGGTGGAACTGGGTCGAGACGAACCGGGGGCCGCGCAGCGCGTGCACCTCGCCGGTATTCCTGTCGCGGCACACGGTCACCTCACCGAGACTGTCCTCGTCACACACCGCGACGAAGGTGCTGTAGAACCCGACTCGCTCCGGCGTGCCGAACAGGTCGATGCGCCGCTGCACTCCCTGGTAAGGCCGATTCTTGCGGACCAGGGCCAGTCCGAGCGTGGACGAGAGCACCTGGTGCCCCAGGCAGATCGCGAGCATCGGCTGTCCACTGTCGACAAGGTCCGACACGATCGACCGGAGCGTGGCCATCTTGGAATCGGTGAGTACCCGCGGATCACCCGGACCGGGCCCGACGACCACGAGGTCATAGGCCGCGGTGTCGAGAAACTGGTCGTAACGCACCCTCGTCACCGTCAATCCCAGTGTGCGCAACAGATGAGCGAGCATGGCGGTGAAGGTGTCCTCGGCGTCGATCATCAGCGCTCGCCGGCCGGCCAGCGGGGTCGCCGAGGAGGAGTGGCTGTTCAGCCAGAACGCCGCCAGCGTGTTGTTGCGAACAACCAAAGACTCTTGGACGGCGGCATCGTCGGAGAACCGTTCGGCCGGTAGGCCCTGCCTGTGGGATCGGCCGTGCAGCGCGTCGAGCACCGCGGCCGCCTTGGCGTGCGTTTCGGCGACTTCGGCCGCCGGAACCGAGTCACGCACCAGGGTGGCGCCGACGGACACCCGCAGTGAGCCGGTACGGGAGATCTCGGCGGTCCTGATCAGGATCGGGGCGTCGAGGACCGTTCCACCGCGCTCGATCAGGGCGAGGACTCCCGCGTAGTAGCCCCGGCCGTTCCGCTCGTAGCGGGCGATGACACGGCATGCGTTCTCCAGCGGGCTTCCGGTGACGGTCGGCGCGAACATGGTCCTGCGCAATACCTCACGCACGTCCAGCGAGGTCCTGCCGACAAGGAGGTACTCGGTATGGGTCAGCCGGGACATCTGCCTCAGGTACGGACCGAGCACCCGCCCGCCGAGGTCACCCACCTCCGCCATCATCTTCAGCTCCTCGTCGACGACCATGTAGAGCTCGTCGATCTCCTTGGTGTCGGCGAGAAAACTCAGCAGTCCAGCCAGATCTGGCCCGTGCTCGGTATGCCGATAGGTGCCACTGATCGGATTCATCGTCACGGTCCCGTCAGCCACACTGACATGCCGTTCAGGGGTGGCGCCGACGAATGTCCTGTCGCCGGTGTCGACAAGGAAGGTCCAGTACGCCCCGGGTTCGCTGATCAGCAGTCGCCGGAACACCGCGAGCGCGGTCACCGGACGGTAATCGGCGATCGTGGCGGTGAACGAGCGCATGAGAACGAAGTTCGCCCCGGCCCCCTGGCCGATCTCCTCGGCGAGCACCTTGCGCACGGTCTCCGCGTATCCGCCATCATCGAGGTCGAACCCGGGATCGGTCAGGTCGAACCGCACGTCCTCAATCCGCTCTAGCACCTGGTCGACACCGACGGTCTCCCGTTCGGTAGCCCGCAGAACCAGCAGGGGAGCGTGGTCGTCGACGCAGTCGAAACCTCGTTCGGTGATCTGCCGGTACGGCACGACGGCGAGCACGTCGTGGTCGGACACGGGGATGTTGGCGAGTTCGGCGACCGTGACGACGTCGCCGACGAGAACGTCGACGACACCCTCGGCGCGGCGCACCAGCGCGAAGGGCGGAGGGTCGGCAACAGTGATCTTGTCGAGCAGCACGGGTCGTCCTTCCAGGTGTCGGAAGCCCGCCTGCGCCGAGACGTCCGGCCCATGAACGCGGAAACGGCCGCCTCGACGTGAGGCGGCCACCGGAGTGGGAGCGCGAGAGCGGCCGCCTAGAAGGCGGGCCACCAGTTCAGTCGCGCGGTCATGGGAAAACGCTACCACGACCACGTCGATGACATTTGGACCTTGTCTCCGTCAATTCCTCCTTGCCGAATTCTCGGGGCGGAGCAGGTAGGTTGTCCGAGACCCGTGAAAGACCCGCTCACGTGCTGGTGTCGTGCGGGCACGACGTGACGACAGGACGTGGAGAGGGCGTCATGCGTGTGTTGTTCGTCTCGGCACTCGGTACCGGACACGTGTTCCCGGTCGTGCCCCTGGCATGGGCCCTGCGCTCGGCAGGCCATGAGCTTCTCGTCGCGGCCGCCGGCGACGCGCTTGTCGTGGAGAAGGCGGGTCTGCCCGTGGTCGACGTGCTCCCCGGGGCGACGGTCAGCGGCGTCTTCGAGTGGATCGAAGAGCACCATTCCGAGCTGACCACACGGCTGCGCAACGACGAAGCGACTCGAGATCTCCGAAGGGCCGCGCCGGTCTTCGCCAAGGTGGCCGAGCACATGGCCGACGGCGTGCTGGACATCGCCGACAGGTGGAGACCGGACCTGGTGGTGCATTCCCAGCTCCAGGGCGCCGGCTGGTTGGTCGCCTCCAGGCTCGGGGTTCCCGTCGTCCAGCAGGGATTCGGCTTCGCGAGGACCGATGGGGTCAACGAGCTGATGCGCGAGCACCTGGCCGTGACCTACGACAGGCTCGGTGTCGGCGGGCCACCGGACTGTGTCAGGAAGATCGACGTCGCGCCGCGGAGCATGATCGACGGCGAACCTGAGGGATGGTCCGCCCGATACGTGCCCTACAACGGTGGTGGCGTGCTGCCGAGATGGCTGTCCGAATCCCGCCAGAACCGGCCGAGGGTCGCGGTCACCTTCGGCACCGTGGCGCCCACGATGAACGGCCTCGGCGCGCTTCGGCGGGTGGTCGATGTGGCGGCCGGTGTCGACGCCGAATTCGTGCTCGCGGTGGGTGAGGCCGACATCGGTGTGCTCGACGACCTACCGCCGAACGTCCGGTCGGTTGGCTGGGTTCCGCTCGACCAGCTGCTGGCCACCTGCGCCGCGGTGATCCACCACGGCGGTGCCGGCACCACGCTCACCGCCCTGGATGCCGGCATACCGCAACTGGTCCTGCCCGACGGCGCTGACCGCTACGCCAACGCCGACGCGGTACACGACCGTGGACTTGGCATCTCGGCCACCGTGGACGAGGTCGACGCGCCACTAGTCATCCGACTCATCAAGGACGAGACACTGTCGGAGGCCGCGTCCGACGTCCGAGCCGAGATGCGGGCCATGCCCACGCCCGCCTCGCTCGTCCCTCGGCTGGTCGAACTGGTCAGGTGACCCACACGGTGACCCGGTCCCTGCCGCCCAAACTCGTCGTGAGTGTCCTCACGGTTGCCGCCATGTTCGTCAGCATCCTGGACGCCACCATCGTCAACGTCACACTGCCCGCCGTCGGCACGACCTTCGGTGTGCCCGCGACAGCGACCGACATGGTTGTCGCCGGGTACCTGGTCAGTGCGGCGACGGTCATTCCGGCCTCGGGGTGGCTGGGTGACCGCTTCGGCGAGAGGCAGGTCTTCCTCTTCGCGCTCGCGCTGTTCACGACCGCGTCGGCACTGTGCGCCCTGGCCTGGAGCCTTCCCATGCTTGTTGGTTTCCGAGTGGTGCAGGGATTGGGCGGCGGGATGTTGACTCCGGTCGCCATGTCGATGCTGTTTCGGTGCTTCGGGTTGGCGGAGCGGATACGCGCCGCCCGCGTGCTGGTGGTGCCGACCGCGCTGGCGCCGGCACTGGGACCGGTGCTCGGTGGCCTGTTGGTGGACGTGGCGTCATGGCGGTGGGTGTTCGCCGTGAACCTGCCCATCGGCGTGCTTGCCTGGATGTTCGGCGCGCTGTTCCTCGTCGACCGCGGCAAACAGGCCGCCGGCAGGTTCGACGTCACCGGATTCCTGCTGGCCGCAACGGGATTGGCGCTGGTGACCTTCAGCCTGGGCGAGGCCGCTTCCCGCGGCTGGGGGTCGGCTACGGTGCTCGCCTGCGGAGTGGGCGGGCTTGTGCTGATCGTGATCCTTGCCGCCGTAGAACTCGGCGGTGCCGAGCCGATGCTGGACCTGCGGCTGTTCGGCGACCGGATGTTCCGCACTGTCACTCTTGTCTCACTGACCTCGACAGCGGCCTTTCTCGGAGTGCTGTACGTGTTTCCCCTCACCTACCAGCGCGTGCTGGGAGCGTCCGC
This sequence comes from Kutzneria sp., assembly GCA_019239965.1. GTDB lineage: Bacteria > Actinomycetota > Actinomycetes > Mycobacteriales > Pseudonocardiaceae > Kutzneria. The sequence continues at coordinate 6,251 of JAFAZC010000009.1, forward strand.
CACCGCGACCGGACTCACGGCGTTCTCCGAAGCCATCGGGGTGATGGTCGGCGCCCAGCTCGCCGGAAGGGTCTATGTCGCCATCGGACCGCGGCGCCAGTTGGCACTCGCCGTGGCCGCCGCCGCTGTCGCCATGGTTCTTTTCGGCCTCGTCGATGCCGCGACAAGCCCGTGGGTGGTTCGATCGATCTTGTTCGGCATGGGACTGGCGATGGGCAATGTCATGCACGCGACGCAGACCGCGGCATTCGCCACATTGCCGATGGCCAAGACCGGCGTCGCGTCCGCCCTGTTCAACTGCGGACGGCAGGTCGGGGCCGCACTCGGCGTCGCGGTTCTCAGCGGCGTGCTGGCCGGCCCGGCGGTTGCAGCTGGCAGCCCGGGGGTGCCGACCCTGGACGGTTATCGCCTCGCGTGTGTCGTGGCCGCCGGGGTGATGGTGGTCGCAGCCGGTTTGGGACTCAGGGTCAGAGACGCTGACGCGGCATCCACGTTGCCCGGTGTGAAGCCGGAGTCCTACGCTGCGGAACCGGCCGTCGTCGACGAGTGATCACGGCGAGCCTCGACCGCGTGCCGATCAGGCTCGGCTTCCCGCGAGCCGTCGACAAGACCGGATGAATGGAGAGGTGCATGTCCGCCGGCCACCTGCTGCCAACCACAGAACAGGCCCTGCTGCGCAGGATCGCGACCGAACAGTCGGTCAAGCGAGTGCCCTCGATGGCGGCCGCGGTGGTCCGGGACGGTCAGCTGCTGTGGAGTGGTGCGCGTGGCCGGGTCGACGGCGCGGAGCCCACGGCCGACACCCAGTACCGGATCGGCTCGATCACCAAGACGTTCGTCGCCGTGCTGGTGATGCGGCTGCGCGACGAGGGCAAGGTCGTTCTGAACGCCCCGTACGACACCTACGTGCCCGGAACCGCGTTCGGTGGGCTGACCGTGGCGCAACTGCTCTCGCACACTGGCGGCCTGACGTCCGAGTCGCCGGGATCGTGGTGGGAACGCAGTCCGGGAAACAGCTGGCGGGATCTTGCCGCCTCGGTGCGCGCCGAGGAGCTCAAACATCGGCCGGGTCGGCGTTTCCACTACTCCAACGTGGGTTACGGAGCGCTCGGTGAGCTCGTGTCCAGGGTTCGCGGTACCGATTGGTTCGACGCGGTGCGCACCGAGATTCTGCGGCCGCTCGGCATGACCCGGACCACCCCGATGCCGGAGAAGCCGCACGCGGAAGGCTGGGCGGTGCACCCGTGGGCCGACGTGGTACTCCCCGAGCCCGCACACGACGCGGTGGCGATGGCTCCCGCCGGCCAACTCTGGTCCACCCTCAACGATCTTGCCCGCTGGACTGGTTTCGTCGCCGGCGACACCGCCGACGTGCTGCACCCTGACACGGTCGCGGAGATGCGCGAGCCGGCCATCGTCGAGGACGGCGACCAGTGGCTGGGCGGCTTCGGGCTCGGCCTTCAGCTGATCCGCGACCGTGGCCGGCGGCTCGCCGGCCACACCGGCTCCATGCCCGGCTTCCTTGCCGCTGTCTGGGCCGATCCCGAGCAGGCTAGTGGCGCCGTGGTGTTCGCCAATGCCACCACCGGGCCAGATGTTCCCGGTGTTGCGGCGGATCTCGTGGACATCCTGGCCACCAGCGAGCCGCGACTTCCGGCCGAGTGGACTCCGCTGTCCGAGGCTGATCCGAAGCTGCTGGAGTTGACCGGAACGTGGTACTGGGGGCCGGCGGCCCGGGTGGTGCGGTTGCTCCCGGACGGGTGGCTGAGCATCACCCCGGTCGTCCCCGGCGGTGGACGTGCGTCGCGGTTTCGCCGCGAAGCCGACGGCACGTGGACCGGGCTGGATGGCTACTATGCCGGTGAGACGCTGCGGGTCGTCCGAAACGCCGCCGGCGACGTCAGCCATCTGGATCTGGCGACCTTCGTGTTCACCCGGACGCCCTACGATCCTGAGGCCGAGATCCCCGGTGGAGTGGATCCGGCCGGCTGGCAATCGGCCCGACCCTTCGACGGAGGGCGATCATGTTCTTGCTGATCTTCGGCACGAGACGGTATGTGTATCAGCTGCTGACGACCATGCTGGTGTGCAACTTCTGCCGCAATCCCGCGGCACATGTGCTGCGGCGGTTCACCACCAGGTTCACGCTGTTCTTCGTTCCGCTGTTCCCGGTCAGTACGTCTCACCAACTTCAGTGCGCCCTGTGCGGTGCGACAAGCCACCTGTCCAAGGATCAGGCCCAGCAGCTGGTGGATAGCCAGGCGCCGCGGCAACCCGGGTGGGTGCACCAGCCCCGGTAGTCCCGTTCGCCGGCGGTCACTTCGGCCGTTCGAATGAACTGTGGAGCTCCGCCACGGGAACCGGTCAAACCGGGCATCTCCCGTGTTGGTTTGTGTCACAGTGCCCGCATGACAGCGGACAGTGACACTGGTACGGAGTCCACAAGCCGGGGACGAAGACCGGTCTTCACGGGTGCGGGCAGGCTCTACCGGTTGATTGGCGCCCTGTACCAGCGGCCACGGGTGGGTGACAGGCCGCGGACGCTGACCGCGACCGAGACCGAGGTCCGGTGGGGCGAGTCGGTGGACCGGGCACAGCGGTCCGGGCGCAAGGGGCTGCCGATCGTGTGTCTCGTCCGGCCGCAGGGCCCGGACGATCTGCTCGGCGCGATCGACACACTGCTGAACGAGGCCAAACGGGGCGGCGTTCGGCATGCCTACCACGACCTTGCCCACGACGGAGCCGCGGACGACACGGAGCCCTTGGGGCCAGAAGCCACCAGGACCAACGTGCTGCGGATCAGAAACCTGCTGCGGCATCTGCGAAACGAGCTGGTCAGCAATTCCCGGGTGCGGGACCCCAGATTGAAGTTTCCGCTGTTCTCCCTGGCCTACTGGCTGATGGCCAAGACAGCCGACCCGGACGACCCAGATCCCGACCGCACCGTGCGGGAGTTGCTGCGCCGGGAAGGAGTGGTGCGCCGCATCGGTGACGCGATGCGTGAGGTGGGCAAGGAACTTCCCGGTGGCCGGCTGAGATGGCGGGTTCCGCTGTGGGTGGTGTATCTGCTGACCCTGGGAGCGTTCCGGCTCGCACTGACCGGGCGGGTGCCGGTGTTGTCCGGTCGGTACCGGTGGTTCATGCGTCAACCCCACCTCGCGCCAGAGCTGTCAGGCACGTTCGTGCGGTTTGCCGAACGATTGATCGACTGGCACAAGGAATCGCCGGAGTACGTGGCGCGACTGCTGGTCAACTCGTTTCTGGAGGACCTCCGCCGCGCCTACCGGCTGCGGCCCTGGCACCTGTTCCGCCGACGCCGGATGACCTATCCGGTGGTGCTGCTGGACAACATCACCATGACCAACGGGGGGTACCTGTTCCTGCGGTTGGTCAACGAGGTGCGCAACCAGGTTGGTCTGTTCGATCCGCTGCTGGTGGTCAGCGCGAGCCGAGACGTGCCGCCGGATTCGGGCCTTCGCTACGCACACCGACCGTCCATCGACGCGGAACGAGCGGTGTCCGGCTATGTCGGGTGGCAGAACGCTCTGCTCGACTCCCGGCGGGCGCGCCAGGACATCGCGTGGTACCTGCCCATCGGCATCCCCGACGAGCCACCCGAGGTCAAGTCCGAGGACGAGTTGCACGCCTTCAACGGGTTCGACGCGGGCCGGTGGGCGGCACATCCCTCCCTCCTGTCCAGTCGCCTCTTGCGGATCGGCGTCGTCGTAGCCGTGCTTGTCGGTACGCTGGCGAGCTCCTTCGTATGGCACGGGCAGCACTGTGACAGCTGGCATCCCTCGCTGCACTGGAGCAAGTCGGAATGCATCGGGGTGAGCGACGGTTCATTCGACTTGTTCCAGCCTTCCGACTCGGCCATCCGCGCGGTCGAGAACGTCATCCTCGCCCAGAACGAGAAGGCCGAACAGCTGCACAAGGCCTTTCCGAACCGCCCGTACGTCACGCTGGCACACCTTCAGCCGATCACGTCACCGAACGGCACCGCGGGCGGCCTGACCACCCAACGCGAGGCACTGGAGGGCGTCGCGGTGGCCCAGCGGCGGCAACTGGACAAGTCCGGAGACTCCAGCCCTCTCGTGCGCGTCCTGATCGTCAACGGCGGCAAGCGGATGGGTCAGGGGACCACCGTGGCCGAGCAGCTCGGCAGGCTCCAGTCCGATCCCCCTGTCGTCGGGGCGATCGGCCTGGACATGAGCAACCAGCCGACGCTGGGGACCATCAACGCGCTCAGTGCGGCCAGCCTGCCGGTCGTCTCGGCCTTCATATCCGGGGACACCTTCGCCGACGACCACCCCATGCACTTCCAGGTGGCGCCGCAGAACCGCAGGGAGACCGCGGTGGTGGCCGCGTTCGCCGACCAGCAGGCCGCCGCCCAGTCGATCCCGCGCACCGTACGGATCTACTACTCCGACGACGCGACCGACATCTATAGCACCAATCTGCGTGCGGACGCGGAGACCGCCTTTAAAGCCAAGGGATTCCAGGTCGAGACGAAAGCGTTCACTCCGAATGAGCCGGTCGCCCAGTCGGCGCACGAACAACTCGGCGACCCGTTGGTGAACAACGCGAGTGCGGCCGGACAGGACACCTGTCAGTACACCGGATTCGTGTACTACGCCGGACGGGGCGTTCCGGACTACGGTGATTTTCTCGGCGGCGCCACCCAGTGCCTGAGCAAGGCTGTCTTCCTCGGCGACGACGAGGTGGGGCTACACGTCGCGGACGAGCAGGCGCGGGAGGGGAACCGGGCGCTGTCGTTCTACTACGTCTCCTTCGCCTTCGTGCCGCCCACGGCCGGGTCGTACCAGGGCCTGGAATCCGACTTCTACAACACCCTCAACGGGCTGTTTCCGTTCGAGAACGATCCGTCCCAGAACAGGTCGCTGGACGGACACGCGGCGCTGTCCTTCGACGCGACCAACGTCCTGATCACCGCCGTGAGCTACCTGCGGGCCGGCGGCGACGTCGTTCCGGTCACCCCGGCCGCCGTGTGGCGGGAGATTACCGATATTCACGATTCCCCGACACAGCACCGGTTCATCAACGGTGTGACCGGGACCATCGACTACGGCGGCGACATCACGCGACACGTGTCGGTCGACAAGCCAGTGGCGATCCTGAGGGTGCACGACGGCGAGGTGGATACCCACGTGGTGGGCTTCTGCGGCACGGCCACCGGGCACGCACAGTCCTCGTGGTGCCCGCCAGGCAGTTGATATGTCGTGCCGTCCTCAGTGGATCGCGATAAGGTTGCCATGATCCGGTTTGTCCGCTCACGGAGACGGCCAGGCTGATGTCCCATGATGATTCGGCACGCGAGAGGCCCGCTGTGGACGTCGCGATCGATGATGGCATCGCATTCCGGCTGAACGCCCACCACCTCAGTGAGCGGCTGACCGCCGAAGCCCTGCTCGAGGTGACGGGCGCCTGCGGGATCCAGAACAGCCCACCGGGGTCGGCTCTGCTGGCCATGCACGCACGGCTCGACACGATGACCAGTGAACTGCTGGATCGCGCGTTCACCGACGACAAGAGCCTCCTGCAGACCTGGTGCATGCGGGGCTCGCCGTTCTACGTTCCCACCGCCGACGCGGGGGTCTTCACCACCGGCGTGCTACCGACGACCGAGCCCGCACGCCGTCATTTCATCGTCGGTGTCGAACAGTCACTGGACAAACTCGACCTGAGCCTCGATGACGCCGTCGCACTCGTCGACACGGAGATCAGAGACGTGTTGTCGGGCACCAGGATGGCGATCGACGAGCTCGGAGCGGAACTGGCCGGGCGAGTCGCCCCGAACCTCTCGCCAGGCCAACGGGACACGTGGTCGCACGACGGACCGTACGCCAAGGGGCAACCGCTGGGCGAAGCAGTGGTGCACTTCTGCATCCGCATCCTCACACTGCAAGGCATCGTCTGTTTCGCGCCACGCGCGGGAAACAAGGCGCCGTTCATGCTGGTCGACGAGTGGCTGGAACGTCCACTGCCACAGGTCGATCCCGAGACCGCCCGTGCCGAACTGTTGCGCCGATACCTGCGGTGTTACGGACCGTCGACCCCGAAGGACTTCGCCACCTGGGTCGGTGTCGCCGCCGGCGACGTGGATCCCTGGTGGCGCCTGCTGGAGGGGCACATGGTGCCGGTGGAGTTCAACGGCCGTCGGACATGGCTGCTCGCCGAGGACCTCGACGCGGTGCGGTCGCCGCCCCCGCCGCACGGCCTGCGACTGCTTCCGCCGCGCGACCCCTACCTCCAGACGCGGGACAGGGAAACCATCGTCGCCAAGAAGTTCCACCGTGAGGTGTGGAAGTTGGTCGGCGATCCAGGAGCCGTTCTGGCGGACGGCAGGATCGTTGGGATCTGGCGGCCACGCAAGAGCGGTAGGAAGCTGTCGATGACTGTCACCGCGTTCGAGTCATTGACCGCGCGACGCCGCGCATTGATCAGTACCGAGGCAGAGCACGTCGCCAGGCTCCGCGGCGCCACGTCGGTCGACGTCCGCTTCGAGGATTGACACAGCGGCCAGCGTTGCGCCTCAACGTTGCGCCGTCGGCTCGACGAACTGCTCGACCAGGCCCGGCATGGCCGCGCCGACGAGGGGGACCGCCTCGGCAGCCGCCATGTCGGTCACGTGGCAACCGCCCCTACCCGCCGCCGTAGTGGCTACCACGGTCATCAGACCGGCCCTGCGCTGGAAGAACGAGGCGTGCAGCCGCCAGCCGATGATGCCGTCACCACGCAACGCCACCGTGTGCCGTGTCAGTGAGCCGTGTCGGCTCACGAGGTATCCGCCGGCGAGGGTATGTCCCAGACTGCGGTAGCGGTCCAGTCCGACAAGCACGGACAGGGGGAGCAGGACGAGAGTGGCTCCGGGAAGCCAGGATGGCACCGCGTCCACCAGGCCGCCGAGCCAACTCGCCACGACAAGCAGCAGCGCCCAACCGAGCGCACGGATGACCCGACGCCGCGCCGCGGCCTTCGGATGCCGGCGCAGTCCGGCCGTGGTCGGATCGTTGGTCTCGCGCAACACCCGCGCCGCCACCTCGTGTGCCTTGCCCAGCGGTGCCGCCGGCAGCAGCAGCCCGCCGCCGCGCTCGTCGCCGCGGCCGGTCCGCAGGCCGGTCACCACGGCCGCACAGCGGCCGCCGCCGACCAGACGCAGCGGAAGGGCCTCTTTGATCTGCACGCCGCGGAGTCGGCTCTCCTCGATCGACACCGAACGCGTTGTGAGCAGACCGTGCCTGATGTGCAGGGTGCCGCTGCCTTCCCTGGTGACCAGGAAGTTCCAGTAGGACAGGACATAGCCGAGTACCGAGGCCGCCGTGACGATGACGAGCAGGGCGAGGACGCCGGCGGGGACCACCAGCACGGCTGAAGTGTCGGAGGCCCAGGTCGCCAACTGCCGCAGCGGTCCGAGGCTGACCGGGTCCACGTGCAGTTCCCGCGCTATCTGGTAGGCGGCGCCGGCGAGCGCGCCGACCACCGCGACCCCCGAGAAGGTGAACGGCGCGAACCGAACCCATCGGCGGTCCATCGAGGCCAGCACCTCCTCGGCAGGACTCGTCACGGCTGAAGCCGGGGTCCGCGGCCGCTCGGCGGAGGGACGACGCAGGAGCTCGGTGCGGAGCCGCTCCGCGGTGGACCTGGTCACCCCGTCGAGGATGAGTCCCTTGTCCCGCTGGCCGGTGCCGATCTTCAGCGCGCACAGCCCGACCAGCCGGTGGTGCCACTCCGCGGTGATGTCCACCGTCCTGAGCCGGTCCCGGGGCACGGTGCGGGCCTTGCGGAACACCACTCCGGAGCGCAACTCGACCTGTTCGCCGGTGATTCGGTACCGGGCGGTGGCCCAGTGCAGAACTCCGCGCAGCACCAGGGCGACGACGACGGTAAGGCTGATCCACTGTTGCGTGTCGCCGCTGCGCCCGAAGAAGAACAGGCCGACGAGCACCGGGATGTACCGGATCAGCTCCCGGAGCGGATGGATGATCAGTACCAGCGGGTTGAGTCGGTGCCACGGCGGCTCGTCCGGCGGTGGCGGCGCGGGTGGGAGGTCGACGGAGTTCGCTGCCTGACTCATGTCGCGTCGCCCCCGCCGAGTCCGGCCGCCGCGGCGAGGTCCTCGGCGACCCGCTGCGCGGTCTGTGTGTCCAGCACCTTGATGTGCAGGGGCCCGGCGGCCGATGCCGTGGTCACGGTGACCTTGGCCAGCCCGAACAGCTGTTCGAGCGGTCCGCGCTCGGTGTCCACCGTCTGGATCCTGCTGATCGGCGCGATCCGCCATTCCTGGTCGAACCATCCGGACTGGGTGTACACGGCGGTCGGGGTGATCTCCCAGCGGTGTACCCGGAATCGCCATCTCGGCATCACCAGCAGATGGGCGATGGCGAGCACGATCGTCACGGCCAGCGTCACCGACAGCACGGCTGGTGAGTGCGCGCCGAACGGCCCGCGCCGCACCACCAGCAGGAAGCACTGGACTCCGGCAAGCACGAGCCAGCCCAACAGCGCCCGCACCGTCCAGTACGGAATAGCCCTGCGGCTCACCGTCTGCCGCGGTGCCCGCAGCCCAATCCCGGTCATCTCGTCCTACCCCCGTCCTCGGTCCCGCGACTCCGGCCCCGAGCTAACCATGCCCGGCGTGCTGGCACCGGCATCAGGGGCAACATCACAGCCAGCGGGGCCGGGACACCCAATGGCCGGCCACCATCACGGCGGCGACCCGCAGGTCGGCGTCGAGCACGACGAGGTCGGCGCGCTTGCCGACGGCGAGCGAACCGACAAGGTGGCCGAGGCCGAGGACCTTGGCCGGCGTCGTCGAGGCCGCACGACAGGCCTGCTCGATCGGAATCCCGCCGACGGTCACGGCACGACGCAGGGCCGCGTCCATGGTCAGGGTCGAACCGGCGATCGTGTCGCTGTCGACGAGCCTGGCCACCCCGTCGACCACCCGAACCGCCAACGGGCCGAGCCGGTAGTCGCCGTCACCAGCGCCGGTGGTGCTCAGCGAGTCGGTGATCAGCGCCACCCGGTGGGGGCCGGCCGCGCGGAAGACCATGCGGGCCACGGCGTCGTGCAGGTGCAGGCCGTCATTGATCAGCTCGACGGTGACCTCGTCCGATTCCAGTGCCGCCACGACCGGCCCCGGATCGCGGTGATGCAGTCCACGCATCGCGTTGAACAGGTGCGTGGCCACCGTGACACCGGCATCGATCGCCGCACGGGCCTGCTCGTAGCTGGCGTCGGTGTGGCCGAGTGCCGCGATCACCCCGGCGTCCACCAGCTGTCGGACCGCCCGCACGCCGCCGTCGAGCTCGGGGGCGACGGTGACCATACGGATCGCGCCGCGGCCCTGGTCGAGTAGCCGCCGCAGAACGCCCGCCTCCGGTGTGCGCAGCAATGCCGGATCGTGAGCGCCGCAGCGTGCCGCGCTGATGAAGGGCCCCTCGAGGTGGATGCCGGTGAGCAGCCCGTCCTCCACCAGCTCGCTCAGGCCGCACACCACCCGCTCAAGTTCGTCGACAGCGGTTGCCACCGTACTGGCGATCGAGGTCGTCGTGCCGTGCGTGCGGTGGAACTCGAAGGCCCTGTGTGCCTGATCCGGTTGTCCACCGGTGTAACTGGCACCGCCGCCGCCGTGGACGTGCATGTCGACGAATCCCGGCACGACCCAGTGTCCCGCCAGGTCGAGCGTTTCGGCGTGCGGTACGGCGTCGCCATCGTCGTCGGCGCCGATGGCGGTGATCCACTCGCCGTCGACGCCCAACCGGCCATTGTCCACGACGGCGTCGGGCAGCACGAGCCTGGCGTTGCGCAACAGGGGCACACGAGCCTCCTCGGGGCTGGCTGTCCAGGCCCGGCCATGGCCCGTCGACGCTCTTGGTATAGACCTTACCGGACAGCAGGACCCGCCAGCGCCGGAGGAAGGCAGCAGATGACCGACGTGGTCGCGGTGACCGGTGCGGACGGGTTCATCGGTTCCCACCTGATCGAATCGCTTGTCCGCCGCGGTAGCCGGGTCAGGGCGATGGTGATGTACAACTCCTTCGGCTCCCGGGGATGGCTGGACGCGCTCGAACCCGACCTACTGGACAATGTCGACGTGCGGCCGGGTGACATTCGTGATGGCCGCCTGGTCCACGACTTCGTCGACGGAGCGGAGGTGGTCTACCACCTTGCCGCACTGATCGCGATTCCCTACTCCTACCGCGCACCGAAGTCCTATGTGGACACTAATGTGACAGGGACGCTCAACGTCCTCGACGCGGTGCGGGACTGCCGCACACCGAGGTTGGTGCACACCTCGACAAGCGAGGTCTACGGCACCGCGCGAACCGTTCCGATCAGCGAGGAACATCCGCTGCAGGCGCAGTCACCCTACTCTGCTTCCAAGACCTCGGCGGACAAGCTCGTCGAGTCCTACCACCTCAGCTTCGGGGTGCCAGCGGTCGTGCTTCGGCCGTTCAACACCTTCGGACCACGTCAATCGGCACGAGCGGTGATCCCCACGGTCATCAGCCAGCTGGCTTCGGGACCGCGCACGATCATGTTGGGTGCGCTGGACCCGACCCGGGACTTCCTCTACGTCAAGGACACGGTCGACGCCTTCGTCTCAGTGGGCACGGCACCGGAGCACGGGGTCGTCGGCGAGGTCTTCAACGCCGGTACCGGGGCGGAGGTCTCCATCGGACGACTTGCCGAGGACATCGCGCGTCTCATGGGCCATACGGTGCGCCTCACGCATGATCCGCAGCGGGTCCGCCCGCCCGCATCGGAGGTCATGAGGCTGGTCGCCGACGCGAGCAAACTGCACAGCGCCACGGGATGGCACCCCCGGCACGCACGGGATGACGGCCTGCTGGAGACGATCGAGTGGTTCGTCGATCCGGTCAATCTGGCGCGCTATCGGCCGGAACAGTACAACCAGTGACGAGGGAGGCGAGCATGCACGCCGTCATCTTGGCGGGAGGCAAGGGAGTTCGACTGCGCCCCTACACCACACGGCTGCCCAAGCCGTTGGTCCCCATCGGCGACGAGTTCTCCATCTTGGACATCGTGCTGACGCAGCTGTCTCAACACGGCTTCGATCGCGCAACACTGGCCATCGGCTATCTCGGCGACCTGATCCGCTCCTACGTCGGTGACGGCAGCCGCTGGGGCATTCGTATCGACTATGCCACCGAGGACACGCCGCTGGGCACCATTGGCCCGGTGCTACGGATCCTCGACAGCCTGCCGGACCATTTCTTGGTAATGAACGGTGATGTGCTCACCGACCTCGACTACGCCGCGCTGCTGGCCCAGCACGTCGGCAGCAAGGCTCCGCTGACCGTGGCCACCTACCAGCGCCAGGTGAAGATCGATTTCGGGGTGCTGACCACCGAAAGCGGCAGGGTGGTCGAGTTCAGCGAGAAGCCGGTCCTGAACTACCGGGTCAGCATGGGTGTCTACGGGCTGAGCCGATCAACGCTGACCGACTATCAGTCCGGTCTCCCGCTCGGGTTCGACGAGCTGGTCCTCGACCTGCTCGCCAGCGGCAACCTGCCGGAGGAGTACAACTTCGGCGGATACTGGCTGGACATCGGCCGTCCCGACGACTACGACCGTGCCAACGCCGAGTTCGACGACGTGCGCGGCACTCTGCTGAAGGGCGGGTAGCTCGGTGACCCGCGTCCTGCTCCTCGGTTCCGGTGGATTCCTCGGCAGACACGTGCGCCGGGAGTTGACCAGTGCCAACGGCATCGAGGTGACCACCGCGGGCCGATCGCCAGGCTGTGACGCCGAGGTGGACCTCGTGCGGGATGGAGCCGATGGAATTCGCGGCCTGCTCGCGCGACTCGGACCTGATGTCGTTGTCAACTGCGCGGGACGGGCCAGCGGGCCGCCTGACCAGCTCGCTGAGACCAACATCACCGGGACGGCCAACCTCGTTCAGGCACTGGCCGCCAACCCGGGTCGATTCAGGTTGGTGCACCTCGGCTCGGCGGCCGAATACGGCAAGGTGCGTCCCGGTGTTCCCGTGACCGAGGTGACCAGACCCTGCCCAGTGGACGTGTACGGCGTGACCAAGCTGGCCGCCACGTCGATGATCGGTGCGGCTGTCGGCCTGAATTCCTTGGTACTGCGGGTGTTCAACCCCGTCGGTCCCGGGGCCCCGGCGGACAGCCTGCCCGGCCGGCTCGCCGCGGAGCTGGCACGGGCGGTCGCGGAGGGCGGCGACGTGGGACTGGGACCGCTGGACTCGGTGCGCGACTTCGTCGACGTGCGCGATGTCGCACACGCCGTCCTACTTGCCGCCAAGTCGCCCGCTGTGCGAGGGGTGTGCAACGTCGCGAGCGGCCGCGCGGTGGCGGCGCGAACCCTGGCCGACATGCTGTCGGACATCGCGGGGTTCTCCGGCGCCCTGCTGGAGCGGGAACCCGGACCGGTCCGGTCCGCCGTGGTGGCGTGGCAACAGGCCGACATCTCCATGACCGTCGACCGGCTCGGATGGCGGCCGAGTCGTGATCTGACGACATCGTTGACTGACCTGTGGCGGACCGCGACGTGCCAGACTGGTTCGGCCGACTGAACGGCATCACCTTTCCGCACGCACAGTTTCATCCGATCCGACGTAGGGACGAGGCTTTCCGCGCGGTTACGATTTTTTGCACGGTGTACACCGGCAAGCCCATGAGGAGAGTGTCCGTTGTCGGTTCGATGCGTAGTCGGGATGGTGCTCGTGTTGGCGGCAACCGTGATGGCCGCCACCCCGACGGGCGCGACCACGCTGCGCACGCCAGAAGCCTGCGCTGCCAGCCTGGACTGCCCAGCATCCGAACTCGGCGGGTTCTCCGCGTCGCAGCGGCTGGCCTTCGTTCGCCTGGTGGAGTCCACGCAGCTGCCGCACATCGTCCCTGGCGCCGCGCCCTGGCGGAACATCGAGGGCGTCCTGGAAATGTTCCGGGATCGGGACGTGCTCGTCCCCGGAGACTGGACCTCCATTGTGGACTCCTCGATTCTCGAGGGCGTTGAACGGGGCACCGCGCTCGCTCTCAAACTGAGCCAGGACACCTTCGGCAACCCGGGCTCGGCCCTGTGGGCCAGCTATCTCGAACAGCTCCGTGACGGCCAGCTGACACAACGCGGTGTCCACGACGCCGCCTGGAGCAGGGCGGAGCAAGCCTCGACCGATCACGGTGTCGCGGTCGCTGCCGCCGTAGGGATGAAACCGTCAGGAAGGCAGTGGCGGTTCTACGAATTCACCGAGCTGTACCGCTGGACTCTGCGCAATGAGCCGACTGTGCTGCTCGCGCTGGCCGGCCCCCTGGTCAGTCCCCGTATCCGTGAGCTCAGGGTGCCCTTCCTGACATGGTTCACCGACGTCAGCAACGACGTGCCCGCTTACCACGGTTCGGCGCTGGCCTGGTCGCTGTCCGAGCCGGATCCCGTACAAGGCGCGAACGACGCGGTTGCCCTGCTGCTTGCCTATCTGCCGAACCTGTTCGACGATTTCCAGCGCGACGTCGGCGGCTGACCCAGCGCCGTCGGCACCCGATGTCGGGGGGATCGCGCCGGCTAGGCTGTCGTCGTGTCAACCACACGCAACGATGGCGAGGTCAATGCGCGATGACAGGCTACTTCACGCTGCGGGAGACCGAGAACGCCGTCAGCGACCGACTCGATGGCTTGCTGATCGATATCGACGCGATGACGGCACTGTCCAACCTGCACCGAGCCGCTCTCGTCGTGCGCAACCACTTCGAACAGTCCGTGCTGCGTGACGTCGACCTTTCCTGGACGGGATTCGTGGTGCTCTGGGTCGTGTGGATCTGGGGGGACGTGGAGACCCGGCACGTCGCCAAGGAGAGCGGCATCTCCAAAGGAACTCTCACGGGGGTCGCGAGGACACTGGACAACCGCGGACTGCTCAACCGGTCCACGCCAGCGGAGGACCGCCGACTGAGCGTGCTGTCGCTGACTCCGATGGGGAAGGCACTGATGACCGAACTGTTCCCCCGGTTCAACGAAGAGGAGGTCTACAGCCTGCGGGGCCTGTCTGCCCGCAAGATCGCCGAGCTGAGCAGGACCCTGCGCCATTTGCTCAACCACTTCGAACAGACCTCGCAGCAGCGTCAGGTCGAGGTGCGCAAGCGGATGCGCAGCAGCCGGCTGCCAGCCATCGCGGCCGACAGGCGTGGCCTCGACTGATCCCAGTGGTGCCGGCTCTCACCGTGGCGTCCTGAACCCCCGATGTTCCCAGTCCCCGCCAAGAGCGGTGGAGCGCACCACTTCCGAGGAGCTCGGCTGGGCGCCGACGTCGTCGCGAATCGGGATCGGCCCGGCCACCACGTGGTTGCGCAAGGTGCCGAGCCCCTCCACGTCGACCTCGACGACATCACCGGGCCGGACCGGCCGAGAGTTGGCCGGTGTTCCCGACAGCACGACATCCCCAGGACACAGGGTGATCGTGCGGGCGATGTCAGCGACGAGGTAGTGCATGTCCCACCGCATTTCACCGGTGCCGCCGTGCTGCACGACCCTGCCGTTGACCAGGGTGCGGATCGCCTTGTCCCGGAAGTCCCATCCGGTGACTAGGCCGGGGCCGAGCGGGCACAGTGTGTCCGAGCCCTTCACCCGCAACATCGATCCGGCGTCGGTGTCCCGAAAATCGTGCAGTCCGAAGTCGTTGGCCACCGTGTAGCCGCGGATGTAGTCGCCCGCCTCGTTCGGTGCCACGTTCCGGCAGGTCCTGCCGATCACGATGCCGATCTCACCCTCGTAGTTCAGCCACTGGCACCGTTGCGGGCGCACG
>JAFAZC010000135.1 GCA_019239965.1 Kutzneria sp.
CGTACCAGCGGACGAACGACGCCGTGCAGGCCCATGCCGCCGCCGCGTAGAGGACCAGCCCGGGATGGCCGAACAGCAGTGCCTGGCCGAGGATGCTCGTCAGCAGGCCGACATACATCGGATTGCGGACATATCGGTTGAACCCGGTGACCACCAGGTATTCGGTGGGTGCGATCGGGGCGGGGGTGCCGCCCGCCCTGGCGAACTGCGCGAACGCGTGGATCACCGGTACGAGTCCCGCGCTAATCAGGATCACGCCGACAACCCGCGCCACTGCCCAGTGCGGCAGGGGCTCGCGGAACTCCCAACCGGTGATCCACCACGGAATCAGCCCGACCATGGCGCCCGGCGCGACCACGAAGAACACCGCACTGCCCAGAGCCGCCCTTGACCTACGCATGACTCATACCCTCCGATCATCCGTACCCGAGTCATCGCCTGCTCGAAGCACGGCGGAATGTGCTGGTTCCTCGGTCGCGGCGACGGCGCGCACGAATGCCTCGGCGAACACCGCACACGTAGCTTCCGCGTCATCGAGGTGTGCTTCGAGTCCCTCGGCAAACGCGGGACGCAGCAGCAGATGCATCATCACCGGCCCCATCAACTGCTGGACGAGCAGCGGCAGCGGGAGCGGACGGATCCGGCCGGCTCGCATCTGCTCCATCAGCCAGGCGCCGATGCTGTCGAGGGCTGGGGGAAAGTACCGCTGGAAGATCCGGCCAGCCGGTCCGGTCGGGCGGCTGATCAGGTCCGCCAGCATGCCCGGCGCCACTCGGGGCTCCCGGTCGAGGGCTGCGAACAGCAGCCGGTAGATGTCGAGCACCGTCTGCTCGAAACTCCGCCCGCCCCGTGCGGTGAGCAGCCCGATGTCGCTGATCGGGCTGTATGCCTCGTAGGTGGCCGCGAGCAGGCCGTCCCGCCCGCCGAAGGTCACGTAGAGACTGTGTACCGAGCAGCGCGCCTTGTCGGCGACCGCTTCGAGGGTGACAGCCGCGAGTCCCCGCTCGCTGATCAACAGCGCGGCGGCCTCGACGCCACGGGTGCGAACCGGCTGGCGGCCTCCCGGATCCACCCCCGCCTTGCGTACCGCGTCGTCCAGTGCCTGCCGAGAGCCACCGAGGCGCCGCAGCAGCGTGCTTCGGGAAATCCCGGCTTCGGCCGCGACCGCGGTCAGCGGGACGTCGCCGACGTCCGTGCCGGTTCGCTCGGCGAGCCTGATCACCACGTCGACGAGCTCCGAGAGAACTCCGGGCTCTACGGGATCTGACACACCGCTAAAGGTATACCGTATCCACGTCCGCGCCTAGCCGAGTCCGCCCGAACAAGGACAAGGCGAGCCGATCACCAGCCGCGGGAGGCCAGCCTCTGGCTGTCACCGAGCTCGTCGATGTTGATGCCCACCATGGCCTCGCCCAGTCCGCGGGACACCTTGGCGATCACGTCGGGATCGTCGTGGAACGTGGTGGCCTTGACGATCGCCTCGGCCCGCTTGGCCGGGTCGCCAGACTTGAAGATGCCCGAGCCGACGAACACGCCCTCGGCGCCGAGCCGCATCATCATCGCCGCGTCGGCCGGGGTGGCGATGCCGCCCGCGGTGAACAGCACCACCGGCAGTGTGCCCGTCGCCGCGATCTCCTTGACCAGCTCGTAGGGCGCACGCAGCTCTTTGGCGGCGGCATACAGCTCGGCGGCGTCCAGCACGGTCAGCCGGCGGATGTCGGCGAGGATCTGGCGCATGTGTCTGGTGGCCTCGACGACGTTACCGGTGCCGGCCTCGCCCTTGGAGCGGATCATGGCCGCTCCTTCGGCGATCCGGCGCAGCGCCTCGCCGAGGTTGGTCGCCCCGCACACGAACGGCACGGTGAACGCCCACTTGTCGATGTGGTTGGTCTCGTCGGCCGGGGTGAGCACCTCCGACTCGTCGACATAGTCGACGCCGAGTGACTGCAGCACCTGCGCCTCGACGAAGTGGCCGATGCGGGCCTTGGCCATCACGGGGATCGACACCGCGGCGATGATCCCGTCGATCATGTCCGGGTCGCTCATCCTCGCGACGCCGCCCTGCGCGCGGATGTCGGCCGGCACGCGTTCCAGGGCCATCACGGCGACCGCGCCGGCGTCCTCGGCGATCTTGGCTTGGGTCGGGGTGACCACATCCATGATCACGCCACCCTTGAGCATCTCGGCCATGCCGCGCTTGACCCGCGCGGTTCCGGTGATCGTGTGGTTCGCCGTGCCCACCTCGTGGCCCGTGGTCGCGTCTTTCGAGGTCACAGCATGCCCTTCGCTCTCTGGCCCCTGCTCGGTCGCGCAGCGGCATCCTGATGCTACGTCGAACGTGGCCCCCTCCCTCGGGCCAATCGGAACCAATTGTCGAAGGCCACTTGTCGCGCCGCCACTACGCACATCAGTGCCCGGGCCTGCCATGGGGTTGTCCATGCACTCCATCGGGTGTGAGATCCAACACACGAGGTACGTCAAGGGCATCGAAGTCCGTGCAGGAGGTGACCCCATGGGGTCCAAACACACCGACAACACCTCATCCGGCGGCGCGGTCGCTGTGAACGATCCGGCCAAGATCCGCAATGTGGTGCTGGTCGGGCCTTCCGGGTCAGGCAAGACGACCCTCATCGAAGCGTTGCTGACCGCGTGCGGAGTACTGACGAGGGCCGGATCCGTCACCGAGGGCACGACCGTGTGCGACCACGATCCCGCCGCCGTGCGCCAGCAGCGGTCGGTCGGGCTTGCCATCGCCCCCGTCGTCCACCAGGACGTCAAGATCAATCTCGTGGACACGCCAGGCTACGCCGACTTCGTCGGGGAGCTCAGGGCCGGTCTGCGCGCCGCCGACGCCGCGCTGTTCGTGGTCAGTGCCGCCGAAGGCATCGACACGATGACGACCGCAGTCTGGCAGGAATGCGCCGCGGTCGGCATGCCCAGGGCTGTTGTCATCGCCCGTCTGGACCACCACCGTGCCGACTTCGGCACCGAACTCGCCGCCTGCCAGCAGGCGTTCGGCTCCGGCGTGCTCCCCCTCTACCTGCCGGTGCCCGGTTCCGACGGCACCGCGCTGATCGGTCTGATCACAGAAAGGATCATGGACTACCGCGACGGTCACCCGCCGACGGTGCGTCGGTCCGACGCTGAACTCGCCGAACTCATCACCGAGCACCGCAACGCGCTGATCGAGGGCATCATCGCGGAGAGCGAGGACGAAACCCTGATGGACCGCTACCTCGGCGGTGAGGAGATCAGCCAGGACGTGCTGATCGCCGACCTGGAGAAGGCGGTGGCCAACGGCACCTTCCACCCGGTGATCCCGGTGTGCTCGGCCACCGGGCTCGGGTTGGCCGAGATCCTCGACGGCATGGTGCGCGCCTTCCCCTCACCGCTGGAGCACCCCCTGCCGACCGTCGCCGACCCCGTCGGCGGACGAACCCTGCACCTGACCACCGACCCGAACGGCCCGTTGGCCGCCGAGGTGGTGCGCACCTCCGTCGACTCCTACGTCGGCCGCGTATCCCTTGTCCGGGTGTTCTCGGGCACGCTGCGCCCGGAACGGTCGGTGCACGTCTCGGGACACGGGATGTCCGACCGCGGCCATGACGATCACGACCACGACGAACGGGCGGCCCACGTGTACTCGCCGCTCGGCGCCACCCTGCGGGAGGTGCCCTACTGTGTCGCCGGCGATCTGTGCGCGCTGACCAAACTCGGCTCCGCGGAGACCGGGGACACCATCTCCAATCCGGACAATCCGCTGCTGATGTCTCCGTGGCTGATGCCGGAGCCGCTGCTGCCGGTCGCCGTGGTGGCACGCACCCGCAGTGACGAGGACACCCTTGCCCGCAACCTCGCCCGACTGGTGGCCGGCGATCCCACCCTGCGGTTGGAACGCAACGCCGAGACCCGCCAGCTCGTGCTGTGGTGCATGGGTGAGGCGCACGCGGACGTGGTGCTCGCCCGGCTGCGCGCCGGCGGCGCCGAGGTCGACACCGAAGAGGTGCGGGTGGCGCTGCGCGAGACCTTCACGTCGTCGGCCAAGGGGCACGGGCGGCACGTCAAGCAGTCCGGCGGGCACGGCCAGTACGCGGTGTGCGACATCGAGGTCGAGCCGCTGCCGCGCGGCACGGGCTTCGAGTTCGTCGACAAGATCGTGGGTGGCGCCATTCCACACCAGTTCGTCCCCAGCGTCGAGAAGGGGGTCCGCGCGCAGCTGGCCAAGGGCCTGAACGGCACTCACCCCGTCGTCGACGTCAGGGTGACCCTGCGCGACGGCAAGGCGCACAGCGTGGATTCCTCGGACGCCGCCTTCCAGACAGCCGGCGCGCTGGCGCTGAAGGAGGCGGCCGGCAACGGGCGGACCTGCCTGCTGGAGCCGATGGACGAGGTGACGATCCGGCTGCCCGACGAGCATCTCGGGGGAGTGCTCGGTGATCTGTCCGGACGCCGCGCCAGGGTGCTGGGCACCGAGGCGGACAGTACGCCGGGATGGACCGTGGTCCGCGCCGAGGTGCCGGCGATAGAACTGCTGCGCTACGCGGTCGAACTGCGTTCGCTCGCCTCGGGCACCGCCACGTTCAGCCGGCACTTCGCCCGCTACGACCCGCTGCCGGAAGCACTCGCGGCCAGGATCTGAGCCGTCCGCGAAAGGGCCGGCATCCCGACGGGGGTGCCGGCCCGTCCGACATGAGCTGGCGGGCGAGCGGCGGCACGATCGACAAAGGCCGCAGCGGGGTGATCACCGACATCGAGACCAGGGAATCGATGATATTCTTCATATAATGAATTATCGTGGGAGGCCACCAAACCGCGATCCGCGCCCGTCAACAATGAGGTGCTCATGAGAGAAGACGCTCACATCTCCCTGCCCGACGGGCGCTCCCTGGCCGCCACGACGTCCCTGCCGGACAAGCCCCCGCCCGTGGGCGGGTGGCCCGCTGTGGTGGTGCTGCACGAAGCCTTTGGCGTCGCGCCGGACATCCTCGCCGCCGCGGATCGTTTCGCGGACAACGGATGGGCCGCGGTGGTCCCCAACCTGTTCAGCCGCGGTACCGGGATTGCCTGCTTGGCCCGCGCGATGCGGGAACTCGCCACCGGCGAACCAGGGCAGATCACCGCCGATATCGACGCCACCCGGGCCTGGCTGGCCGCGCGCGACGACGTTGATGGCCAACGCCTCGGTGTGATCGGATTCTGTATGGGCGGCGGATTCGCGCTCGCCTACGCCGCCACCGCTCCACCCGGTGTGCGGGCGGCGTCAGTCAACTACGGAATGGTGCCCAAGGACGAGAAGGCATTACGTCGGACATGTCCCGTCGTCGCGTCCTATGGGGATCGTGATCTTCCCATGCGTTCCCACGCCACGCGGCTGCGACAACACCTGGCCGCGCTCGGTATCGAGCACGACGTCGCTGTGCACGCCGGAGCGGGGCACGCGTTCATGACCGAGGGCCATCACCCCATCGCCAGGCTTGCTCTGTTTCCTCTGCGCATCGGGTACGTTCAACCGGCGGCGGAGGACACGTGGGAGCGCACCTTCGCCTTCTTCGACCGCCACATCGCCGGCGAGAGTCCCCAGACTGGATCTGCAACCAGGACAACCACGCCGTCGTGAGCGCTAGGGCGCCCATCCGTGCTTCCTGACCGTCGTCTCGGCTCTTCTGGCTCAACCGCGCCCAACGCGGCCGAGCGAACTCGACGTCGCCGTCTGATAGGCGCGCAGCACCTGACCGGCCACGACCGGCCAGTCGAACGCCTGGACCCGCAGCCGACCGGCGGCCGCCAGGGTGGACCGCAGCCGCGGACCGGTCAGTACGGCGGTGAGCCCGGCGGCCAGTGCCACCGGATCACCCGGCGGCACGAGCAGGCCGGCACGACCGTCGTCGAGGACTCGCCGGAACGCGTCGAGGTCGCTGGCCACGATCGGGGTGCCCGCGCTCATCGCCTCCGCGAGCACGACACCGAAACTCTCGGCCCCGGTGTTGGGTGCGCACAACACGTCGACGCTGCGCAGTGCACGGGCCTTGAGCGAGTCGTCGACGTGACCGAGAGCGATAACCCTGCCGCAGGTGCGACGCAACTGGTCGTCGTCGCCGTGTCCGACCACGAGTACCCGCAGGTCGGGAAAATCAGGTTCGAGCAGGCGCACCGCTTTGAGCAGGATGGGCATCCCCTTGCGTGGCTCATCGAAGCGGCCGACGAATCCGATCGTGCCGCCAGCGCGGGGGTAGCCCGGCAGCGGCAGCGCCTCGGCATAGAAACTCCGCGCGACCCCATTGGGAATCTCCATGGCGTCACCGCCAACATGGTCGGCCTGCGCGCGTCGTGCCAGCTCCGAGACCGCGACCCGGACAGTAATCTTCTCCAACAGCGGACGCAGCACGCCCTGGACCGCCAGCAGCGTCCGCGAGCGAGCCGTCGAGGCGTGGAAGGTGGCCACGATAGGGCCGTCGGCGACCATCAGCGCCAGCATCGACAGGCTCGGCGCGACCGGCTCGTGCAGATGCAGCACGTCGAAGTCGTGGTCGCCCAGCCACCGCCGGACCCTGGCAAGCGACCGCGGCCCGAAAGCCAGCCTGGCTACCGATCCGTTGTAGGGCACGGACACCGTTCTGCCGGTCGGCGCGAGCACGGACACCTGGTGGCCGCACAGCCGAAGCGAGGTGGCCAACTCGGTGACGTGCGCCTGCACACCGCCGGGAACCGTGAGGGGATACGGACAGACCAGGCCGATCCTCACCCGCTCTCCTCCACCGGGTCGGCCAGCCACAGCCGCTGCGGCATGTGCCAGTCCGCGGGATGGGCCGCGATGTCCGCGGCGAACACATCGGCGAGCGCCTGGGTCGCGGCACCGATCCCGTCGACTCCGGCCACCCGCAGCGGGGGGTGCACGCGCACGCCCCAGCCCTGGTCGGTGAACCAGCAGCCGACCGGAAGCAGTGTCGCGCCGGTAGTCGCTGCCAGCCACGCCGGCCCTGCCGGCATCGTCGTGGTCTCGCCGAAGAACGACACGGCGACCCCGTTCGGAGTCAGGTCCCGGTCGGCGAGCAGGCACACCACACCGTTGTCGCGCAACCGCTCGCCGAGGACCTGCGACGGCGGGCGGGCGCCACCAGTGGTGGGCAGCACCTCGAAGCCCAGCGACTCACGCAACCGCACAAAGCGCCGGTAGACCCGCTCGGGACGCAGTCGCTGCACGACCACCATGAGCGTCCCGGTGTGGCCGAGCAGCCACACGCCGGCAACGTCCCAGCTGCCCGAGTGCGGCAACGCGAGTATGACGCCATTGCCTTCCTGCCGGGCCGCCGAGAGGTATTCCTGCCCGGTCGCGGTCTCTTCGACGGCGCGGTGCACGGCTGCGGGGTCCAGCGCGGGCAGCCGGAAGGTCTCACACCAGTACCGGGCATAGGACCTCATCGCCTGTCCGACCAACTGGTCCAGCTCGTCTTCGCCGGCCCGCGGCACCACCCTCGCCAGGTTGGCTCGCAACTGGCGGACGCCGGCACCGTTTCTCCTCGCCGCGACGTCCGCGCCGAACGCGTAGGCGGCGCTGGCGATCCGCTCCGGTACCCGGCGCGTCAGACTCATCGCGGCCAGGTATGCCGGTGTCGCCAGCGCGCCCCTCACTCCAGGCGCTCCCGGGCCGAACGGTGCGCCGCGCTGAGTCGCTGTACGACCGTGATGACGGTGAGGGCGGCGAGCAGCCATAGCGCCACCCCCACCGCGTGCGGCACCCCGAGCCCCTGCAGCCCGATGCCCACGAGCGTGATGGCGAACCGCTCGGCTCGCTCGGCAAGGCCGCCGTCGGCAACCAGGCCGCCCGCTTCGGCACGGGCCTTGATGTAGGAGATCACTTGGGCGGACACCAGACAGATCAGCGCGGCGATGCCCGCGGGACGGTTCCCGGCCACCAGAAGGCACCACCAGGTGATCGAGCCGAACAGCACACCGTCGACGATCCGGTCGCAGCACGCGTCGAGGACGGCACCGTACGGGGTGGTGCCCTTCACCCGTGCCACGGCGCCGTCGAGAAGATCGAACAGGAGGAAGAACGCGACGACCAGGCTGCCCGCGAACAACTGGTCACGGGGCAGGAACCACAGGCTGGCCGCGACCGTGCCGACCGCGCCGGCCACGGTGACCACGTTCGGCGCGATGCCATGGCGCGCCAACCACACCCCGACCGGGTCGGTGACGCGCGAGACGGCGGCGCGGGCAACGATGTTGAACATGGCGGGGCTGCGTGCACCTAACCTGCGGAGAGGGCCTGGTACGGCAAGCCTAGTCAGTCGTCGTCACACGACGCAGCCGGGCAGCCGGCACTCGCGTGCTCGCCGACCGTGGCCATGATCTCGCCCAGGTGGCGCACCTGGTTGGCGGTCAGTGCGTCGAGCAGGGCGGCACGCACCTCGCCAACATGTCCAGGCGCGGCCGAGACCAGCGTGGCGAGCCCGGCTTCGGTCAGCGTCGCGAAGGCGCCGCGCTTGTCGGTCGGACAGGATCTCCTGGTTACCCACCCGTTCTGTTCCAGGCGGGCGATCGCGTGGGAGAGCCTGCTACGGGAGGAACGGGTGAACGCGGCCAGCTCGCTCATCCGCAGCTCGCCCCCGTCCGCCTCGGACAGTGCGACCAGGATCTCGTAGTAGGCCGTCGGCATGCCGGCGTCGCGCTGCAGCTGCCGGTCGAGGCGCTCGGACACCACCTTCGTCGCGGCGAGGTAGGCGCGCCAGGTCCGCTGTTCGTCCGCTGTCAGCCAACGCGGCTCGCTCATGCCCTCAGCATACGCATAGTTGAGCTTTCAATATCAGCGGACAACCCGGGGAGGAGCCAACCAACAGCCGCGTCAGGATTCCGGCCAGGCCTCAGCGATCAGCGCACGCGTCTGGCTGAGCAGTTCGGGGATCGTGCGCGTATGGCCGATGACCGGCATGAAGTTGGCGTCCCCACCCCATCTGGGCACGACGTGCTGGTGCAGGTGGGCCGCGATGCCCGCACCCGCGACGGCGCCCTGGTTCATGCCGATGTTGAAGCCGTGTGGCCCGGACACCCGCCGTATGACACGCATCGCCCGCTGAGTGAACCGCGCCAGCTCGACCGTTTCGGCCTCGGTGAGTTCCGGGTAGTCAGCGACATGCCGGTAGGGCACGACCATCAAGTGGCCGGCGTTGTACGGATACAGATTCAGCACCGCGTACACCAGCTCTCCCCGGGCCAGGATCAGCGCCTGATCGTCGGGCAACGCCACGAGCCGGCAGAACGGGCAACCAACCGGCTGGTCTCCATCCGGCTTGTTCTCGCCCCGGATGTAGGCCATCCGGTGCGGAGTCCACAGACGCTGCAGGGCGTCGGTGATCCCGACTCCCTGCTGGAGGTCCCGCTCCGGTCCTGTAGCGCCGGTCATAGCTCATGCTATCCAGGCCCTCGCCGCCGGCCGCCCGCGCTCTCAACCGTCGCCACGGTGACCCGGAACGGGCGGCGCCAGGTGGCTACACTGCGCAGATGCCCCGGTCTGACTCACCGTGGCCAGCCGCCATCCGCGAGTGGCTCCCCGGCGGCGCCGCGTACACGTTCACCGAGGACACCCGGATCGTCGTCGACAGGACCGCTGTCGACCGGATAGGGACAACGGCGTCCGCCTTTGCCGAGGAGCTGCGTGCCGTCACCGGCGTGGACGTCGAGCAGAGATCAGACGACGCGGACCAGGTGCGTGCCGGTGACGTCTTCCTGACGCTGGGGCCGCGGGAAGCGGACCTGGGCGAAGAGGGATACCGGCTGCGTGTCGGATCCTCGGTCGTCCTCGACGCGCCCACCCGCCAGGGCCTGTTCCGGGCTACCCGCACTGTCCTGCGGCTCCTCGGCGACGGCCTTCACGTGCCGGCGGGCAGCGCCCGCGACTGGCCGGCCTATCCCCTGCGCGGACTGATGGTCGACGTCGGACGCAAGTACTTCACCCATCAATGGCTGCACGACCAGGTGCGGGAGATGGCCGACCTCGGGCTCAACTGTCTGCACCTGCACCTGTCCGACGACCTCGGTTTCCGGCTGGAGAGCTCGACTCATCCCGAGATCGTGTCCCAGGCGCACTACACCAAGCGGGACATCGCCGAGTTGCTGGCACTCGCCGACCGCTACCACGTCACGATCATTCCCGAGATCGACATGCCGGGGCACCTCGGTGCCGTCCTCGACAGCCACCCCGAGCTACGACTGCGCACGGACGCGGGAGCCGTCTCCCCCGGTTCGCTCGACGTGACGCTGCCGGCCTCACACGCGCTGGTCGAGGACCTGATCGGCGAGTACCTCGCACTCTTTCCCGGGCCGTACTGGCACCTCGGCGGCGACGAGTACGTCAGAGACTATGCCGAGTTCCCCGCGTTGACCCGCCATGCGCGGACACGGTACGGCCCCGACGCGACAGCCAAGGACGCCTACTACGCGTTCGTCAACTGGGCGAGCGGCCTGCTTCGCCAGGCCGGCAGAACCGTACTGGTCTGGAACGACGAGGTGGCCTACACCGGCTCTGCCCTGACGCTGGCTGACGACGTGATCGTGGACTACTGGTCCAATCGCGGCCCCACCCCGCAACACCACGCCGACCGCGGCCGCACGCTGCTGAACTCAAGTTTCGCGGCGACCTATTACATCACCAGCGGGAACCCCCCGGCGTGAGCCAGGACTGGCACCCGGGAATATTCGACGGCGGCCACACCCTCAGTCCCGAGTCCCAATCGGCCAACCTCGGCTCCAAGCTCCACGTGTGGTGCGATGAACCGGACGCCGTGACAGAGCAGCAGATCGCGGCGGACATCGCGGCACCGCTGCGGGACTTGGCCCACCTGGCCTGGTCCGGTTGCCGCTGACCGGAGTGCACACGACCAACACGGTATGCGCCTCACCGGGAGGCAACGGCTCGGTGAACTCCGCGCGACCGACGAGCCCGCACCAGTGACGGCGCCCGGTCCAACCCCTAGGCTCGGCGGCACGGACCACCCGTCGTGAGGAGCATCGCCGTGCAGCGACTCCCCGGCTCGGTACTGGCAGCCGCGGCAGTGTTCGCAACCATCTCGCTCGTCGCCGTGTTCCTCGTAGGCCCGGCACGGCGGCCTGCCACGGAGTCGCCGGAGATCGAGGTGACGACGAACGGCTGCGGTACCGACTGGGCCGGGCTTTCGGCCGGTACACACACCTTCCAGCTGCACAACGTCGGCTCGCGGCCGCAACAGGTGCAGCTTGTCGACGTGCCCGGCGGCAGGGTCTACGGCGAGGTGGAGACACTCGGTCCCGGTGCCGAGGCCACCATGGACGTGCGGATGGCGGCCGGCAGCTATGCCCTGCGGTGCGTTCCGGACGACGCCCCCACGGTCACCGGCCCACCGGCGACCGTGGCGGGTGCGGGCACCGGCGGCCCCGCTTCCGTCGCGATGACCCGCGACGACCTGCTCGGTCCTGCTCGGGACTACCAGGTCTACGTCGCCAGGCGGATCGACGAGCTGGTGACCGAGACGGACACCGTCGTTGCCGCCATCGACACAGGAAACCTGGACGCGGCGAGGAAGGCGTGGCTGCCGGCACACCTGACCTATCACCGGATCGGCGCCGCCTATCGCGCCTTCGGCGCACTCGCGTCCGACATCGACGGGAAACCGGACGGATTGGCCGCAGGGACGCACGATCCCCAGTTCGCGGGGTTCCGCCGGCTTGAATACGGCCTGTGGCACGCCGAACCGGCCGCCACACTGCGCACCGTCGCGGACAGGCTGGCCACGGCGGTGCGCAGCCTGCGACGTGCCGCGCCCGGCATTCAGATCGACCCTGGCGATCTCGGCGTCCGCGCGCACGAAATCCTGGAGGACACGCTGCGGTTCGAGCTCACCGGTGACCACGACTTCGGTAGCGGCACGACACTGGCCACCGCGCTGGCCGACGTCGAAGGCACTGGCGAGGTGCTCTCGGTGCTCGAACCGGTGCTGCGCCCCCGGTATCCCGGGCTGGACGACACCATGGCGTGGCTGGATCGGGTGCGGACGCTGCTCGCCACGCACCAGACGACCCCGTTGGCCGGACTCGACAGGGCGGCCAGGCAACGCATCGACGGATCAATCGGCGAACTGCTGGAACGGCTCGCCCCGGTAGCGGCGATCTGTGCACCGCGAGGCGTCTCGTGAGTGGCCTGCCGCGCAGGGTCTTCCTGCACGGTGCCGCGCTCGGCGCGGGAGTAGGCATCGCCGCGGCGACCGGTCCCGTGGCCAGGATGGCCGTTCCCGAGGGCGGACAACCACCGCTGCACGGCGCGCACCAGTCCGGAATCATCTGCGGCCAACAGCGCCACGCGATCTTCACCGCGTTCGACGTGATCGCGGCGAACCGCACCGAACTCGCCGACCTGCTCAACATCTTGACCGAGCGGGCCCGCCAGCTGACCTCCGGGGGAAGGCCGGCACCGGTAGGCATCACCGGACCGCCTCCGGACTCCGGCGTGCTCGGTCCGGCTCCGGCGCCGCTGGGTCTCACGGTGACGCTCGGGGTCGGCGCCTCGCTGTTCGATACCCGGTTCGGCCTGGCAGACCGCAGGCCGGCGAGGCTGACCCAGATGCGGACGTTTCCCGACGACCACCTCGACCCCGCACAGTGCCACGGTGATCTGAGCCTGCAGTTGTGCGCCGATGACATCGACGCGGCCGTCAACGCCGTGCGCGACATCACCAGGCACTCCCGGGGCGGGATGCAGCCCCGGTGGCGGATCAGCGGCTTCCTCAGCCCGGCACGTCCGAGCGGAACCCCGCGCAATCTCATGGGATTCAAGGACGGCATTGCTCGCCCCGACAACGCGGACCTCGACCGGGCTGTGTGGGTCAACGGGGGCAATGGCGAGCCGGCGTGGGCACGGGGCGGCAGCTACCAGGTCGTACGGCTGATCAGGATGCTGGTGGAGTTCTGGGACCGGATCCCGCTCAGCGAGCAGGAGAACATCTTCGGCCGCCGCAAGAACAGCGGCGCGCCGCTGGACGGCCGCCGCGAATCCGACGTTCCCGCCTACGCCGACGACCCCACTGGTGCCGTGATCCCGTTGACCAGTCACATCCGACTGGCCAATCCTCGCACGCCCGAGACCGCCGAAAGCCAATTGTTGCGCAGGTCCTACAACTACGACCGAGGACTCGACGAGGCCGGCGACCTGGACATGGGCTTGATCTTCTGCTGCTACCAACGTGATCCGCTCCGCCAGTTCGAGGCGGTGCAGACCCGGTTGACCGGCGAGCCGCTCGCGGACTACATCAGACCGTTCGGCGGCGGCTACTTCTTCGCTCTTCCTGGAGTCGTCGACAACGGTGACCACTTCGGGCGCTCGCTACTTGGGTGATCCATCACAGCAGGAGGTAGGGATTTATGGGTGTGCAACGCCATGTTCGAACGGTGGCCGCCGCCGCGACGTGCCTCGCGCTGACCGCGTGCGGCGGCGGCGGGCCGGCGCCGGACTCGGCCGCACCTGACAAACCGACCACTCCGATCGAACACCTCGTGGTGATCTTCGGCGAGAACATCTCCTTCGACCATTACTTCGGCACGTATCCGCACGCGGCGAACAGCGACGGCACCACGTTCACCGCTGCCGAGACAACCCCTGGGGTCAACGGATTGACCGCGGAGTTACTGTCCCGCAATTCCAACGCCTACCAACCCAGGCGGCTGACCCCCGCACAGGCGCTGACCTGCGACCAAGCTCACGACTACGGCCCGGAGCAGAAGGCGACCGACAAGGGCGCGATGGACAAGTTCGTCGAGAACACCGGACGGGACACCTGCACAGGGCAACCGATCCTGTTCGGCGAGCCCGGTCTCGTGATGGACTACTACGACGGCAACACCGTCACCGCCCTGTGGAACTACGCTCAGCACTTCGCCCTGAGCGACAACTCCTTCAACACCGTGTTCGGTCCGTCAACTCCGGGCGCGATCAACCTGGTCTCCGGACAGACTCACGGCGTGCTCGCCGTCGACCCCGGTGACGGCGAGCCGGTCACCGACACCTACGTGGCGCAGTCCCCCGGTGACAAGGGGGTCGGCACCATCACCGAGGATCCGGATCCAGCCTTCGACGACTGCTCGGACAGCGGCCACACTCACAAGGACGCGCTGGCATCGATGCAGGGACGCAACATCGGCGACCTGCTCAATGCCAAGAACGTGAGCTGGGGATGGTTCCAGGGCGGTTTCCGGCCGACCGGAGAACGCGGCGGCTTCCAGGTGTGCGGCGCCACACATGCCAACATCGGCGGAAACCAAGTCAATGACTACGTGCCGCACCACGAGCCATTCCAGTACTACAAGTCCACCGCCAACCCGAAGCATCGGCCGCCGACCTCCACGGCGATGATCGGACACACCGACCAGGCCAACCACCAGTACGATCTGGCCGACTTCGACGCGGCACTGCGCGCCGGCAACCTGCCCTCGGTCAGTTTCCTGAAGGCACCGGCTTACCAGAACGCGCATGCCGGCAACTCTGATCCTCTCGACGAGCAGCGGTTCCTCGTCGAGAGGATCAACGCGCTGCAGGCCTCCCCAGATTGGGCGAGCACCGCGGTCGTGCTCGCCTATGACGACTCCGACGGGTGGTACGACCATGTCCCACCGCCGATCGTCAACGGCTCCTCGGACCCGAAGCTGGACCAGGCCGACCTGTGTGGCCATACGCCGGCCGCCGGTGGCTATCAGGATCGGTGCGGATACGGACCTCGGCTTCCGCTGCTAGTGATTTCGCCGTACAGCAAGGTCAACAGCGTCGACCACACCAGAACCGACCAGACGTCGGTGTTGCGCTTCATCGAGGACAACTGGCGTACCGGGCGGATCGGGGACTTCTCACTCGATGAACGGGCGGGTGGTCTCGAGGGCATGCTCGACTTCTCGGCTGCGCACCGCAAAGCGGTGATCCTCGACCCGAAAACCGGTGCCGTCACCGGCGGCTGAACAGACCGGCGAGCGCGGCGGCGCCGAGTGCGCCGTCGCCCGCCAGCCGCGTCCGCAGCCCGAACCGGCCGCGCAGTCGCGCGGTCACCAAGTTGGTCAGCGGTCCGTCCGCCAACAGGGCTCCCCCCGCCAGCACGGCCTCACGGTGGCCGCCGGCAACCGGATCGAGAGCGGCGACCGAGGCGACCAGGAGCTCGGCCGCGTTGTCCACGATCGCCGTGGCCACGGTGTCGCCCTCGCGCGCGGCGTTGTCGACCAGAGGGGCCAGGCCGGCCAGCGTCACCGGTGGACGTCGGTAGGCCGCGGTCCGCAGCGCGTGGGTGCTCGGTTCGGCGTCGAGTGCCTCGGCGACGGTACCAAGCAGAGCGGTCGGAGCACCCCTGCCGTCCAGCTGGGCGAGCGCGGCGCGCACCGCTTGTCTCCCGAGCCAGAACCCGGATCCGTCGTCACCGAGGAGCCAACCGTCACCGTCGACATGCCGGATCTCACGATGGTCTTTCAGCTCCGCGGCGACCGCACCGGTTCCCGCGAGCAGCAGGACTCCGTCGGCGGACTCGGTGCCGGCCGCGAACGCCACCTCCACATCGGAGACCAGTGTGCAGCCACCGTCGAAGCCGAGCCGGCCAGCAAGCTCACTGACCGCTCGCCGCACTGGCGCGCCCCCGGTGGCTCCGCCGGCAAGCCCGATCACGCAGTGCGTCACCAATTCCGGTCGCAGCGTCGCTGTGGCGTCGCGGAGTGCCGATTCCAGGCGGGCGATCGCCGTGTCGACGCCGTGGGCAACGGGATTGGCGCCGCCCGCTTGTCCGGTCGCCACTATTCCGTTTCCGGGACCGACCACCACCGCACGGGTATGCGATCCGCCGGCGTCGACTCCAACGACATAAGTCATGAACCGGAGTCTAGGGACACCAGCCGGGACAATCGCATCATCGACGGACGGCCCACAGACGGACGACTCGGACGCATCGTACCAATCAGTTTGGCGCTGCCGCGCGGCATAGCCCGGCGCCTTCCCTGGCACCCAGTACCGCACCAGCCGGCACCGAACAGCTCGCTTTGTCCCCAGTCAAACGAAGCCTTGATAACTCCGGTGGGGCGTCCGCGGACGCCCCACCGGAGTACCGCGTGAAAGCCGGACTCAGGCCGGGTGAGCCGCCTGGAACTTGGTCACCAGTTCCTGCGGGATACGACCCCGGTCGGAAATCTGCTCGCCCTGACTGCGAGCCCACTCGCGGATCGCCTGGTTCTGCGCACGATCACCACCGGCCCGGACGACAGTGCGACCACCACCGGCACCACGCTGCTTGCGGCCGCCGACGCGCTGCGCCTTTTCGACGTAATCCGCCAGCGCGCCCCGCAGCTTGCCGGCGTTCTCGCCGGACAGATCGATGGAGTACTCGACGCCATCCAGAGCGAAGCTGACACTCTCGTCAGCCTTGCTCCCGTCGAGGTCATCAATGAGTTCGACGATGGTCTTCTGAGCCATGACCGCTCCAACTGCTCCCGTTACCTGAAAAAAAATCGTCATACCCAACCAAGCGAAGCCCGTTCAGGTGAGTCGACGGAAGACACTCAAGTCATCTGCGGACGTATCCTACCTGCTGTTTCCTTCGACCGTGGTCACTGTATACCACGGCCAAGACCTGATTGACGAGAGGGTCCGTCAACACTTATTAAATTTTACCGTATGGGGGGACTTGCGGCGAGGTGAGCCAGATCGGTCCAACCGGCAAGATGACGATCCGGCTGCATGGCCACGCGGAACCGGAATGGCCCAACATCAGCACGTGGACGCTGGTCAGCAGCGGGAAGTCTCCCACGCGGTTAACCGGTCACCATACTCACTAAGTGATATCCCATATCGGTCACCGATGACAGGCGAGGAACACGGTCAGCACCGATCACCGTCCTGAGACTGCCCGCGTATCGAGATGGAGTAGGCGGGGCGTACGTGGCGCGCACCACGCATGAAACAATGGACCGCCTATACCCGAATGGCCGCGCATCCGGTAGCGGCAATCGTGGTTACCAGCCTCGACTCTGCCACTCTTCAACGTGGGGAGACTCACGTCCCACAGTGGTGTCGGACCCATGTCCTGGATGAACAACCGTGTCAGCGGGAAACTCACCCAGCAGCCGCCGCACCGAAATCATGATTGTGTCGAAGTCGGACAGTGGCCAGCCGGTCAAACCAGGACCACCGGGAAAAAGAGTGTCTCCTGTGAACAGCTGGCCGCGGACGGCGAGGCAGATTCCGCCCGGCGTGTGGCCCGGAGCGTGCAGCACCCGGACCCTGAGTTCTCCCAGGGCGATGGTGTCGCCATCGGACACATGTTGGTCGAAATGACCCTGCCACAGCGGCAACGCCGGATCCGGCCGCGGCGGCCTGCCCTCGGCGAGCAACGTCTCGGTCGCGGTTCCGGCATCGAAGTATCCGCGTGTCCGCAGATCCGTCAGCTCGTTGCGCCACACGGCCTCCTCCGCTGGATGCCCGATGATCGGCGCGCCCAAGCGGCCGGCCACCTCGGCGAGGCCGAGCACGTGATCGAAGTGCGCATGCGTCACGGCGACGGCGACCACGGTGAGATCACCGACGGCGTCGAGGACTCGATCCGGTTCGTCACCCGGGTCGATCACGAGAGCGTGGTTTGATCCCGTTTCCCGAAGGATCCAGCAGTTCGTCTCCAACGCCCCCACCACGAGACGGCTGAGCGTCAGGTCTTCGGTGCTCATGGTGCCCCCTGGTGCGGTGGTCTGCGGAGATCAGATTAGCGGACCGAAGTCCGCTCGCCGCACCGCACCCGGCACCGACGATTCGGTGAGGGCGACCGTCAGTGGCCCTGGGACCCGAACGGCGGGACACCCGGGAAGTAGCTGCGCCAGAGCGCCTCGAGCCCCGAATCGGCCGAGTTCTTTGTCGGCCGCGGCCTCGCCGGCGGGGGACCGTTGTGGTGCACGGGTCCCGCACCTCCGCCGGCGACGGGCGGGGGCTGCACACCTGTCGTCGGCGTCGTCGCGGCCGGCACCGACGCGGCCGTCGGACTACCAGTCGACGTCGAGCCCGCCGCCGGCGAACCGGATTCGGTGACCAGGTTCATCGAATGGTGCACCGGAGTCAGGACGATACCGATGGCCACACCGAGCACAGCGGAGCCAGCCAGCGCGGACAACAACATGCGACGCCGTTTGGACTGATCACCAAAGCCGAACGCCGGCTGAACCGCAAAGGGCTCGACCAGCGTCTGATCGGTTCGCGCCGGGTCCCGTCTGTGCAGCCCTCCCTGCGGCCTGGACCGCACGGCGGACTCTTCCTGATCAATATCCACTTTGAACATTGGTGGCTACCCCTAGGGATCCAGCCATGAGACGGCCTCGATACGCAACCGTAACAAGGGTGTCGCCCTGACCACAGCGTCAGCACCGTGACCTTTGTTGACGCGGCGACCTTATGGTGACGCGGCGACCTTATGGTGACGCGGCCAGCCGAGATGCCCCACGGAATGAGGCATCTCGGCCTCTGCGCATTTCCAGACGCGGTCGGCCTCAGCCGGCGGACACGGCGGTCTCGGAGTCTTCCCGAGTGCCACCGATGGTCTTGCCGATCCAGTCACTCAGGTATGCGGCCACAAGACCGCCGAGTACAGGGCCGACAAGGTAAACGGCGAACTGGGTCCAGTTCGCACTCGAACCAGCGAAGGTCAACACGACGTCAGGACCGAACGTCCTCGCCAGGTTCACGGAAGCACCGGAAAGCGGACCGAAGA
>JAFAZC010000010.1 GCA_019239965.1 Kutzneria sp.
CGGAACTGGCCGCAAGGGAGAAGCGGCTGCTCGCCACGTTCACCAGCGCACATCCGGCGGTCGCGATCGTCAGGGTGCCTGCGCTGGCCGAGGACGTACACGACCTCGCCGGCCTGCGAGAGGTCGGCCGCCTGCTGGCCAGGCACACCACATGACGTGGGCAGCTGCACGGTCAGCGGCCGACGCCCCGACGATCACTTCCCCTTTGAGCGATTCTCGGTCAGCTCACCTGGCATTCCTCGAGGTCAGCGTGTTCACGGCGCGCTGTGTCCAGCAGTTCCTGCCATGAATCGATGTCCGGGCGACGGCGCAGCAGGGCCCTGCGCTCACGCTCGGTCATCCCGCCCCACACGCCGAATTCGATCCGGTTGTCCAGCGCCTCGGCGAGACACTCGGTGCGCACCGGGCAGCCAAGACAAATGATCTTAGCCTTGCGCTGTTCGGCGCCACGCACGAAAAGCTGCTCGGGATCTTCGCTTCGACAGGAAGCTCCGATCCTCCAATCCCCCTTGACGAACTCCATACCCCCGCTCTCCTACGTCTCGCTCGAAACCTGTTCCTTCCAGTACTTGGGTGCCGTAGGCTTCGCTACTACGAACACAGACTGGGATCAGCTACCGTCGTGAGACGTTGACGGACTGTAGAGCCATCCGGTTCCCGTGCCAACACCGGGTCACCCGAATGTGCACGGTGTGTGCTCAGTGTGACGGAGTCTCCACTCGGCCCCATGCGCTCACCGGTCCTCGACACGACACCGCGTAGGGTGGTTTCATGCGCGTGGGCAATGGTCTGGTGAAGCTGGCGGGCCTCTGCTCGCTGGCGGGAGTTCTGGTAGCCGGCATGATGTTCCCCGTAGCGGGAGCGTTCGGCATGGTATCCAACCGGGCAAGCGATGCCGTTGATGCCACCTCAACCGATCTAGTGAAGATGCCTCCACCGCTCGTGTCCGTGATGACGGACAGGTACAACCAGCCCTTCGCCTACATCTACAGCCAGTATCGGGTGGACACTCCCTCCGACAAGATCTCGGACGTGATGAAGGCGGCGATGGTCGCCATCGAGGACCGCAGGTTCTACAGCCACTCCGGCGTCGACTGGGCGGGCACGGTCCGGGCGCTGTTGAGCAACCAGGTCAACGGCGACGGCAACATGCAGGGCGCCTCCACCATCACCCAGCAGTACGTCAAGAACTACCAGGTGCTGGTGACCGGCAGGAACAACCGCCTCGCGCAGGAGCAGGCCCAGGCGCCGACCATCGCCCGCAAACTCAAGGAGGCCAGGGTCGCGCTGCAGCTCGAGGAGAAACTGAGCAAGGACGAGATCCTGACCAGGTACCTCAACCTGGTCACCTTTGCCGGCCAGGTCGACGGGATCGGCACCGCCTCGAGCTACTTCTTCCACACCACACCGGACAACCTGACCGTTCCGCAGGCCGCGCTGCTGGCCGGCGTGGTGAACAACCCGATCGAATTCAACCCATGGGCACACCCGGTCAAGGCCAAGGAACGCCGTGACAAGGTGATCGACGCCATGGTCCTCACCGGGAAGATCAACCAGGAGACCGGGGACCAGGAGAAGCACACCGAGCTCGGCGTGGTGCCGGACCCACAGATGCCCAGCTCGAACTGCGTTGGCATCACACCTGAGGACGGGTTCTTCTGCGAGTACGCCCTGCGTTACCTGCGCAACGCCGGCTTCACCCGCGACCAGCTGGAGACCGGCGGCTACACCATCAAGACCACCCTCGACCCGCAGATCGCCAAGACCACGAAGGCCTCCGTCGAGAAGTACACGCCGAAGGCCGCCAACGGCGTGGCCAACACCTTCGTGGTGATCAGGCCTGGCCAGCAGTCCCACGACGTGCTGGCTCTTGTCGCCAACCGTGACTACGGGGTGAACGCCTCGGCTGGCCAGACGCTGACCAACCTGCCGGCCTCGGTGAGCGACAACTTCGGCACGGGCTCCATCTACAAAGTGATCACCAGCACGGCCGCCCTGGAACAGGGCAAGGCCGGCATCAACACCGTGCTGCCCAATCCGAGCAGCGCCTGCTACCCGGTACCGCAGTTGGACCCCAACATCTCGCTCCCCTGCTACCCGGTGAGTAACCTTCCGAACTACCCCAGCTCGCTGTCCCTGCAGCAAGCGCTGGCCACGTCGCCCAACACCGCGTTCGTCAACCTGGAGCTGCAGACCGGGATGCCGAACGTGCTGACCATGGCCTCCCGGCTCGGTCTGCGGGAGAGCATGAAGACCAGTGAGGCGGGCACGGCGCCCGACCCGAACAGCAGTGACGAGAAGCGCAACGTGCCGCAGAGCCGGTACTTCCTGAACAAGCCCTCGTTCACCCTCGGCGACAGCCCACTGAGCCCGATGGAGCTGGCCAATGTCGGCGCCACCCTGGCCAGTGGCGGCGTCTGGTGCGAGCCCAATCCCATCGACCAGGTGCTCGACCACAGCGGCAAGCCGGTGTCGGTCCACCGGCAGCCGTGCGAACAGGCCGTCAGCTCCGCGGTGGCCGACAGCATGATGGACGCCTTGAGTCAGGACACCATCACCGGCACGACGGCCACGGCCGCCAAGAACGCCAAGTGGACCCGGCCCATGGGTGGCAAGACCGGAACCAACGAGGAGAACCGGTCGGTCGGCTTCCTCGGCGTGCTGCCGAGTTATGCGGTGTCCTCGATGGTGTTCGCCGACGGCACCACTCCTCAGGGCATCTGCCCCCCTATGCCCCAGGTGCGCATCGGCTGTGCCAACGCGGCCTTCGGTGGCACCGTGGCCGCGCCGCCGTTCTTCGACGCCTTCAGCCAGATCCTCGCCGGCCAGCCGGTCGAGCAGCTGCCTCAGCTGGATCCCAACTTCCGAGACAGGAAGAACCACGGTCCAGTCATTCCGTGGGTGGTCGGTAGCGCCGCCGACGCCGGCGCCGACGCGATCAGGGCCGCCGGCTTCAACATGATCACCACCGAGGACATCGACTCGCCGCTGCCGAAGGGCACGGTGGTCGGGCAGACGCCGGCCGGGCTGGACTCCACGAACACGATGGTGAAGCTGTACGTGAGCACCGGCGTCATGCCGCAGGCCGCCGGCGCCACCTCACCGGCGCCGGCCACGCAGGACGGCGACCAGCCGGACGGCTGATCCGGCACCGTCGGCTCGGCTCCGGGGTCACCCGGCCAGCGCGGCCCTGACCGCGGCGGCGAGCCGGCCGCCTTCGGCGCGGCCAGCCGCCTTCGCCGTGACCAGCTTCATGACCTGTCCCATCTGCTTGAGGCCCGGCTTGTCTCCCGTTCCGGCCTCGACCTCGGCGACCGCATCGGCGACCAGCCCGGTGAGCTCGGCGTCGGACAGCTGGGCGGGCAGGTACGCCTTGAGCACCTCGGCCTCCGCGAGCTCGGCCTCGGCCTGCGCACCACGGCCGGCGCCGGTGAAGGCCTCGGCTGCCTCGTGACGCTTCTTCACCTCACGGATGATCACCTTGAGCACGTCGTCGTCGGACAGCTCCCGCGCCACCTTGCCGGCCACCTCTTCGGTGGTCACCGCGGCCAACGTCATCCGCAGCGTGGCCATCCTGGTGGCCTCCCTGTTCTTCATCGCCGTCGTCAGGTCGGCCCGCAGCCGCGCTTTCAGCTCTGCCATGGCCCGAGACGCTACCGTGTCCCCACCCGTACCCTTGACGGCGTGAACACGCTGCGTCGAATCGCTCTCGGCACCACCGCGCTCGGAGTGGCGGCCATCGGCTACGCCGCCGTCATCGAGCGGACTCGGTGGACACTGCGCGAGGCCACCATTCCGGTGCTCGCCGAGGGTGCCGCACCGCTGCGTGTGCTGCACATCTCCGACCTACACATGATGCCCGGCCAGCGGTCCAAGCAGCGCTGGGTCGCCGAGTTGGCCAGCCTAAGGCCCGACCTCGTGGTCAACACCGGCGACAATCTCGCGCACCGGCACGCGGTGCCCGCCGTGCTGCGCGCGCTCGAGCCGCTGCTCGACCTGCCCGGGGTGTTCGTCTTCGGCAGCAACGACTACTACGCGCCACGGCCGAAGAATCCCATTCGCTACCTGATTCCCCGAGCACGCAAGAAGCGCATCCACGGCATCCCGCTTCCCTGGCGCGACCTACGGGCGGGACTGGTCGAGCACGACTGGCTCGACCTCACCCATGCGCGGACGAGCCTGACCGTCGGGGAACACGTCGTCGTGGCGGCGGGCGTCGACGATCCGCACCTCAAACGTGACCGGTACGAGACGATCGCTGGCCGGCCGGACCAGGCCGCGACGCTGCGTCTCGGGGTGACGCACTCGCCGGAGCCGCGCGTGCTCGACTCGTTCGCGGCGGACGGTTACGACCTGGTGCTGGCCGGACACACCCACGGCGGTCAGCTGCGACTGCCCGGCTACGGTGCGATCGTGACCAACTGCGAGCTGGACCGGACAAGAGCACGCGGAGCATCGCGGTGGGGCGCGCACACCTGGCTGCATGTCTCGGCCGGGCTGGGCACGTCACCGTATGCCCCGGTCCGTTTCGCCTGCCCGCCCGAGGCCAGTCTGCTCACCCTGGTGCCACGCGGCCCCGCCTCGGCTCGGGGCCGCCAGGGCCAAGCAGGACGGGCCCACTTCGGGGCAGGAGCCGACGTCGGCTAGACTCGCCCCGGTCGTTCATTCGGGGTGTGGCGCAGCTTGGTAGCGCGCTTCGTTCGGGACGAAGAGGTCGCAGGTTCAAATCCTGTCACCCCGACCAGGCCAAGGGCTGTCCACTGCGGAGTGGGCAGCCCTTCTTACTTGCCCGCGTCGCCCTGTACGAGGCAACGCAGCCACACCACGTACGGCCCCCCGATGGGCGCGGCGTCGACATCGACAATGCCCATCTGGACATGTATTCGTGTATTCGTGTCGGTGCCCGCGCACGTCGGGCCGCCGCCCCCGTCATGCCACGAGTTGTCGGGCCCGGCCCATCGCGCACCGGCAATGACATAGCTGTTGCCGGGACGATCATCGTTGCTGTCGTGCAGTGAAACGGCGGTACCTTCCGCGTTCGGCACCGCCCAACCCTCGATGACGTCCGGTGTCACGCTGTGCCGGTTGCTCAGCTGCCAACCCCCGAGCGCCGTCACTACAGGGCCCATGGTCAACGCCACTACGACGAATCGCCATCGTCCCCCGCTGCGTACCCTGCAAGTGTCCATGCCCATCACTCCATCTGCCTCGGTGGGCGCGGTACGACAGCAGGAACCCGTTGCCGACCAGCTCATCCGCGGCAAGAATCGCACGCAGCGAACCCCAGACACAGGTAATCCACGACAATGGAGCCGTGACCGCCTCTGTGAGCAAGCACGCCCTCAAGATCGGCCCCTACCAGGTCGATCCGCCGGTGGTGCTCGCGCCCATGGCCGGCATCACCAACGTGGCGTTCCGGCAGCTCTGCCGCGAGTACGGTGCCGGCCTGTACGTGTGCGAAATGATCACCGCTCGCGCGGTGGTCGAACGCGACCCCAAGACCATGCACATGATCACCTTCGCACCGGGAGAACACCCCCGCTCCATGCAGCTGTACGGGGTCGACCCGATCACAATGGCCGAAGCGGTCCGGATCATCACCGGCGAGGGGCTCGCCGACCACATCGACGCCAACTTCGGCTGCCCGGTCCCCAAGGTCACCCGCAAGGGCGGTGGCGCCGCACTCCCGTTCAAACGACGACTGTTCGGCCGCATCGTCAGTGCCGCCGTCGGGGTGGCGGAGCGGGCAGGTGTTCCTTTCACCGTCAAGTTCCGTATGGGGATCGATGACGATCATCTGACCTACCTCGACGCCGGCCGCATCGCCGAGGCCGAGGGGGCCGCCGCGGTAGCGCTGCACGCGAGGACCGCGTCCCAGCGCTACTCAGGACACGCGGACTGGTCGGCGATCGCCAGCCTGAAGCGGACCGTCACCACGATCCCGGTGCTGGGCAACGGAGACATCTTCAGCGCGGACGACGCGCTGCGCATGATGGCCGCGACGAACTGCGACGGGGTCGTTGTCGGTAGGGGCTGCCTGGGCCGGCCGTGGCTGTTCGGCGACCTGCAAGCGGTGTTCACCGGCAAGGAGCTTCCGCCAGGACCGACGCTCGGCGAGGTGGCCGCCGTCCTGCGCCGGCATGCCGCGCTGCTCGCCGGTCACTACGGCGAGGACAAGGGCATTCGCGATCTGCGCAAACACATGGCCTGGTACCTGCACGGATTCCCGGTCGGCTCACAGCCGAGGCGGCGCCTTGCCATGGTCTCCAGCCTTGCCGAACTGGACGACCTGCTCGGCGAGCTGGATAACACCCTGCCTTTCCCCTCCGAAGCCGAGGGGCCGCGTGGGCGTCAGGGGTCCGCGGCGAAGGTGGTACTCCCGGAGCGATGGCTCGACGATCCGGATGACGTCCAGGTACCCGAGGGCGCCGAGATGATGCACTCCGGCGGCTGATGTGACTGGCAGACGCACCATGACTCTTGTCGTCGTGGTCGTGGTCGCGGTCGCGGCCCTCGTCACCGCCGGCCGACCGGCGTCGGTCAGCGGCGTTCCGGTGCCCGCGGGCGTATCCCCGACCGACCGCGAACTGGTCACCAACTACTTCGACCAGCTCAACGCGGCCGCCGCAGACGGGGTTTCCGCGGAGCAGGACTTCCTGGCAAGGACCCAGGTCCGCGAGTTCGCTGACCGGTTGTGCGAACTGGGCGGGGTGACGGTCGCCGAACGGCCGACACTGACGACGCTGCGGCCGGATCCGGCGTGGATCCCGATCGGCGCGGCAGCGGGCCCGCACGGATCGGTGTACGCGGTCGCGGTCACGGCGGTGGTCAGGCAAGACGGTTCGGTGGTCAGCACCCAGATCGGCGCGCAGCGGGTTGTCGTGACCAGCGGCGTCGCCTACGGCTTCGCCCCGTGCCCTGTGCGCTGAACCCCGTCTTCCACCTGGGTATTTCCGTTCACCGGGCAACGGCGACACGGTCAGCCGGTCGAGCGAAAACCGCCGTGTCGGCGTTCAGTTGACTCAAGACGCGGGTCTGAACGGACGACACCTCGAACGGGAGGAGGTGAGGAACCATGACCGAAGAAACGCTTGTGGGATCAAGCATGGGTCCAGCGTCGTCCGGTCAACCACGTTTCACGGCAATTGATTCGGCGGCCGGGAACTTGGTGGACCTGCACGAGAAGCTGGCCGATCTGCTCGCCTCCCTTGGTCAGTGGCGAGAGGCCTACACGCACCTGCGCTCCGCGCTCGACCTGGTCTGTCGGGGCAACGGTCAGGCCGCACCCGTTCCCGATCAGTTGCGACGCGAGGTCGATCGCTTGTGCCGCGAGCACGTCGAGGCACACGAGCAGAGCATCAGGGACAGCCTCACCGCCAGTTACAACCGCAGATACCTGGACCAACGGCTCGTCGCACTGCTCAGTGAACAGCCGGTGGGCACCTACGGGCTCGCGGTGGCCCTTGTGGACCTGGACTGGTTCAAGCAGGTCAACGACACCCACGGGCACCTCATCGGGGACCGGGTGTTGCGGCAGGTCGCCGACCTGCTTGGGGCCGACCTCCCGGCGACGGCGTTCTGCGCCCGCTATGGCGGCGAGGAGTTCGTTCTCGTGTTGCCG
This sequence comes from Kutzneria sp., assembly GCA_019239965.1. Classification (GTDB taxonomy): domain Bacteria; phylum Actinomycetota; class Actinomycetes; order Mycobacteriales; family Pseudonocardiaceae; genus Kutzneria. The sequence continues at coordinate 7,622 of JAFAZC010000010.1, forward strand.
GACACCGGCGCGAAGGAGGCGGTGTCACTTGCGGAGGCCGCGCGGGCACGGGTCGAACAACACGACTGGTCGGCGATTGCCGCGGGCCTACGTGTGACCGCGAGCATCGGCGTCGCTCATGGAACGGCCTGCAACGGGATGGCCAGCGGGGCGGTCGGCGACGCCACACGCCAACTGCTGCGCGCCGACCGGCTGCTCTACTGTGCGAAGCAGTCCGGACGCAATGCCGTGGCGTACCGTGACGGCACCCGGGTTCGGCTGGCGGGGCCCGCGGGGAACCGTCGGGCGGTCGCTGAAGCGCATATCACGGAGTGTTACTAGGCGTCATTAGGATGTTCCGACTAATCCAAGTGGCGCGACACGCACGGCGCTTCGCTCACTCACGGCAACGAAGCACTACAATCGTGCCCGCTTATCGCTAGATCCGGGGAACGCCCGTATTATCACGTGCGCCAGACAACACGCCGGACGTGCACCCTCTGTGGCCGCACCGATGTCAAGTTGTGATGAAGTCGCGCGGCCGAGAGTGGAGAGGGAGAACGGGTGCCCGAAGACTACCGCCGCGGCCGCTACAGCCCTGAAGGCGCTCGGGACCGCGGCCAGGAGCACCATCAGGACGTCGAGCGTCCCACCGGACGCCGACGTCGATCGATGGAGGCGTCCGGTGGTGTGAGCGTGTCCGATCTCGTCGAGCGGCACACCGGGTCCCGGCCGAACCTGCCACTGCCCGACCCCCCACCGGCTGCCCACCAGCCGCCGCCTCCTACGGTTGCCCAACCTGCCCGGCCGCAGGTCCAGCCTGCCCAACCGCAGGCGCAACCTCCTCGTCGAGGTCTACCGCGCCCGGCCGCGCAGCCGCCAACGGCACAGCCGCAACGGTCACAGCGCCTGAAGACCCCGACCGGCCAGCACCCGTTACCGCCGCTGGGCCAGCCGATAGGGCAACGCGTGCCGCGCGCCCCCGGTCCCGGAACGAACGGCGCCACGCGTTCCGTGGTTCCTCCGCCGGGCGAGCGGACCGGTCGCCGGCCCGTTCCCGACGCGACGGCGCGGCCGGGGGAGGCCAGTGCCCGCATACGGCAACCGCGTCCTGGCGAGGGCAGTGGACCGCGGCCCGTACCGAACGGCCGCCAAGCCGGTCCGCCGGCCACGACCTCCCAGGACGGCTTGCGCACACCGCCCGCCAAGGCTCCGGTGGCCAGACCATCCGCCGGCGCTGCGCTCGTGGCCAAGAAACCCGGCCAATCCGAAGCCGAGGCAAAGGCACCGGCACGCACGGAGCACCGGCAGGAGATAGAACCCGCCGCACTGACCACCGAGATGGAGCCGATCGGCGAGGAGACACGACGCCGACGCAAGGTGGACCAGACCCTGGCCCGGTTCTCCGCCGTGCACGACGAGATGGTCGCGGAAGAGCACGAGCGGCTGCGCCGCAAGAAGCGGTTCATGCCCTGGATCGACACCGAGGACGAGCTGTCGCCGAACGCGGCCGCCGACGTCACCGAGGATGGCGACACTCCAGAACCAGACGGCAGGAGCAGAGCCGGCACTGTGATCAAACTGGTCGCGGTGGTCGCGGCCACACTCGTGCTGATCGCCTTCGGCATCGCGTGGGGTGCCGTTGAGCACTGGGACAGCCAGATCAAGCCGGTCGACGCCCTCGACCCGAACTCCTCAGTCGTCCAGGTAGCCGACAAGCAACGCGGTGACGAGAACTTCCTGCTAGCCGGTGCCAACCTTGTGCTCGTGGCACACGTACCGGCTGACCACCAACGAATCGTGTTCGTTTCCTTCCCCGGCAACACCGCCATCCCCAACCCGGCCTGCGGTTCGGGCACCCTGGCAACGGCTTTCGCCATGGCGGGCGCACTCTGCGTCACCAAACTGGTCCAGCAGGAGTCAGGACTGCTCATCAACCATTTCCTGACGCTGGACGCCGACGGTTTCACGGGCATGGTCGACGCGATAGGCGCTGTCGAACTCTGCACCGCACAACCGCTGCGTGACGGCGCGCTCGGCACCGTGCTCCCCGACACCGGGGTCCAGCATCTGTCGGGTGACACCGCACTCAAGTACGTTCGCGCGCGCGACGTTGCCGGTGATCCCTCACCTGATCTCGGGCAGATCAGGCGGCAGCAGCGATTCATGGCCGCGCTGCTGAGGACGGCGGCACGCAACAAGGTACTGGCCAGCCCGACCAGGTTGAACAACGTGCTTTCCAGCGTGGCGAGGTCGGCGAGCGGGGACAATGTCGGCGTCGCCGAACTGCTCAACCTCGCCCAGTCGATCCAGCACGTCGCTCCGGAACAGGTCGTGTTCACCAGTGTGCCGGCGTCCGGTCCCGCCGACGCGACGAAGGCGCTGTTCACCTCAGTGATCAGCGGAACGCCACTGCCCGACGGTATGGCTCCTGCGGCAACAGGACCGCTTGTCGATCCCAAGACGGTCAAGTTCCAGGTGCTCAACGGGGGCAACACCAACAAGGTCGTCTCGACTACCGCGGACCAGCTGAAGCAGCAGGGCTTCCAGCCTGTACTGGTGGATCCGACGCCGGGGAAGGCCGATCAGACGGTGATCAGGTACGCCGATGACCGCAGTGCCGAGGCCCGCACGTTGGCCGCCGCGGTGCCGTCGGCGAAGCTCCGTCCGGACCCGTCCATGGTCGGCGCGGTCGCCCTGGTCATCGGACCAGACTTCAACGGCTCCGTCGTCCCGCCCAGGAGCAGCGCCGCCGGCCAGCAGAACAGTGGTCAGCAGCAGGATGCCCTAGCTGTGTCCACGCTGAACGGAACCGACACGTCCTGCCAGTGACCGCCGAGCCCGCGACGAGCAGTGGTCGCCGTGGGTTCACGCCCGGTTCACCTTGCGATACCGCCATCGCGGCCAGCGGGTTCTAGGGTGGTCATCATGCGCGAGGCGTACCACGGCCAGCTCGGCGAGCTCGCCGACCAGCTGGCGACCATGTGCCGGATGGTTGGCGACGCCATGGAGTCGGCGACAAGAGCATTGTTGGACGTCGATCTCGTCCTCGCCGAACATGTGATCGGCGAGGACGCGAAGATCGACGACGCACGAGCCCGCTGCGAGGAGGACGCCTACTCACTGTTGGCTCTTCAGGCACCGGTGGCCACGGACCTGCGCAAGGTGCTCTCGGTGATCCACGCTGCCGAGAGCATCGAACGGATGGGCGACCTTGCGCTGCATGTGGCCAAGGCCGCACGCCGCAGGCATCCGCAGCCGGTGCTTCCCGATTCGGTTCGCGGCTACTTCGCCCAGATGGGCGGGATCGCGGTCGAACTGGCCCGCAAGGCCGAACGGGTAATCAGAACCCAGGACGTCGACCTGGCTCGTTCCATCGACGATGAGGACGATGCCATGGACGATCTGCACCGGCACCTGTTCAGCGTGATCATGGACAAGAGCTGGGAGCACGGCGTGCCGTCCGCGGTCGACATCACCCTGCTCAGCCGTTTCTACGAGCGGTTCGGTGACCACGCCGTGTCGGTGGCCAAGCGGACGGTCTTCGTGGTCACCGGCAAGATGCCCGGTTACGGTTCTGCCACCGACGATCTCTGAGCTGACCACCTCAGCGGCCGACAAGCATGGTGGCCGCCAGCATGATGATCAGTATGCTCGAGGTCACAGCGGTGATCATCCGTCCCCGCGTGCCGGTGATGCTCCACCCGAGCAGCGCGCCACCACCCGCGACGAGCAGTTGCCAGCTGGCCGATGCCGTGAAGGCGCCGAGGACGAATGCCGCCGTGTCAGCGGTTGACGCGGTGGTGATCCGGCTGCTCAGCACGAGAGCCACGAAATAGATCACCGTTGCGGGATTGGCGGCGGCCATCCCGACCAGGCTCGCATAGGCTCTCAGTGCGGTCGCTGGCCGAGAGGCCGTGCTGCCCACGCGCCCGCCGCGGTGGTGGCGCAGCGCCGTGACACCGACCCGAACCGCGATGGCGATCAGTACAAGGGCGGAAACAAGACGCAGCGGGATGACAATCGGCTCAATTACCGTCCTCAGCATCGTGCCACCCAGAACAGCGAACAGAGCGTAGCCACCATCCACCGTCGCGACACCGAGCGCCGCGCTAATGCCGATCGTCAACGACGTCCGTGCCGTGAGGGTAACCAGGTACACGGCGACCGCGCCGACCGGTACGGCGATTCCGTACCCGGCCAACAGCCCGGCGACCGCGGCCGCGATCACGGTCGCGCGTGATCAGGCCTCCGCTTCGGGCGGCGCTGCTGCCGAACCGACACGAGGCACGTGACGGTCATCGGGGGCAGCGAATACCGGGACGCGGTCATGGGCAGATGGTGCCGCCGTCGACAACGGCTCCGCAAGCGAATTCGCTCCACGTGTCGCGGGTCAGCCGAACCGGCCGGAGATGTAGTCCTCGGTGGCCCGCTCGCTCGGATTGGAAAAGATCTTCTCGGTGTCGTCGATCTCTACGAGCCGACCGGGCTGCCCGGCTCCGGCGAGGTTGAAGAAAGCAGTCTGATCGCTCACCCGCGCGGCCTGCTGCATGTTGTGGGTGACGATGACGATCGTGTAGTCCTTCTTCAGCTCCCCGATGAGGTCCTCGATCGCCAGCGTGGAGATCGGATCGAGTGCCGAACACGGCTCGTCCATCAGCAACACGTCTGGCTGCACCGCGATGGCTCGCGCGATGCACAGGCGCTGTTGCTGGCCACCCGACAGGCTGCCGCCGGGCCGCCCGAGACGGTCTGACACCTCCGCCCACAGGTTCGCGCCGCGAAGGGAACGCTCGGCGACCTCGTCCAACCGCTTGGAGTTCTTCACCCCGGCCAGCCTGAGTCCGGCGACGACGTTGTCCCTGATGGACATCGTCGGAAAGGGATTCGGGCGCTGGAACACCATGCCTATGGTCCGGCGGACCTCGACCGGATCGACCGAACTCGCGTAGATGTCCGCGCCGTCAAGCAGTACCTTTCCCTCGACGCGGGCGCCGGGAATGACTTCGTGCATCCTGTTGAGTGAACGGAGTACGGTCGACTTGCCGCAGCCTGACGGCCCGATGAAGGCCGTCACACTGCGCGGCGGCACCGCGAGAGTGACTCCGCTGACCGCCTGGAACCTGCCGTAGAAGACGTTGAGGTCCTTGACGTCGATGCGTTTGGCCATGGTGTCGACTCACTTCGTCTTGATGGCCGACAGCCGGGACACGACGGCG
>JAFAZC010000090.1 GCA_019239965.1 Kutzneria sp.
GATCGCGCAGGGCGCCACCTTCTCCAGCGGGATCTCGCGCGGTCGTGGAGGCATGACAGGGCTCGACGAGGTCGTCGGGGTCGTGGTCGGCACCGGACTTGCCGTGACCGCCGTGTCCGCCAACTGCGTGGTGCAGCCGGAAAGCGCGAGGATCACGCTCGTCAGGATCGCCGGCAGGAGGAGCATCCCTCGTCGCATGGGCAACTACGGTAGCCGCAGCGTCCAGTGCGCCGCTGTCACCAGGAGCCGCGGCGCCTGTCTCGTCGCTGGCGGTGCCTGTGGCCCCGGGTGACGCCTCCGAGCAGGATCGAGACGATGATCGCCACACCGAACGCGACGCCATCATGCAGGCCAAGCGAATCGCCGAAGAAGATCGCTGCGATCCACGTGACACCGATGATCGGGCCCGTGACCTCGCCGGGCAGTCCGTGCCAGCCTGACCGCGTGGCCGGAACCGGTGCCTCGGGGATCGGTTGGACGGCCGTCGCCGCGACACCGAAGGCGGGCTTGGGTGCTGGCAGGTCGGTGAACAGCGCCAGCAGCTCGCTCCTGGTGCGTGCGGTGGCCACCCGCGCCGAACGGTCACCGTACTCGTCGACGTCCAGCCGGCCGGCGCCCATGTGCTCGCCGAGCGCCTTGATGGCTTCCTCGCGCTCGGTGTCACTGATTCGAATGTCTGGCGATTCCGGTTGGGACACGCGGCTCATGGTACGGCCGGCGGCCATCCGGCCTCATGACATTCGTCAGTCTTTGAGCTCGCAGAGCACGGTGCCCTGCGTCACGGTCTCCCCTGAGGAAGCCGCCAAACCGGTCACCGTGCCCGACTTGTGTGCGGTGACCGGGTTCTCCATCTTCATGGCCTCCAGCACCGCGATCAGGTCACCGGCGGCCACCCGCTGACCGTCGCTCACCGCGACCTTGACGACGGTGCCCTGCATCGGCGCGGTGACCGCGTCGCCAGACACCACGCTCACGGCCCTGCCGGCCCGGTTGCGCGGTCTGGCCCGGCTTGTTGTCGACGGGGAGCCCGCGGGTGCGAGGTTCGCCGGCAACGTCACCTCCAGCCGCCGACCGCCGACCTCGACGACCACTCGCTGCCGCTGCTCCTGCGCACCGGCCTCGGCGGGCTCCCCGGGCGGTGTGAACGGCGGGATCGTGTTGTGGAACTCGGTCTCGATCCATCTGGTGTGCACCGCGAACCCCTTCTCCGCGGTGAATGCCGGGTCCCGCACCACCGCCCGGTGAAAGGGCAGCACGGTGGCCATGCCCTCGACGACCATCTCGTCCAGCGCACGACGGGCCCTTGCCAGCGCCTGCTCCCGATCGGCCCCGGTGACGATCAGCTTGGCCAGCAGCGAGTCGAACTGGCCGCCGACCACGTCACCGGTGCGCACCCCCGCGTCGACCCGGACGCCGGGCCCAGCGGGCGGGACGAACGCGGTGACGGTGCCCGGCGCTGGAAGGAAGTTCCTGCCGGCGTCCTCGCCGTTGATCCGGAATTCGATGGAGTGGCCACGCGGTTGCGGATCGGCGTCCCACCGCAGCGGCTCGTTGGCCGCGATGCGGAACTGCTCGAGCACCAGGTCGATGCCGGAAGTCTCCTCGCTCACCGGGTGCTCGACCTGCAGCCGGGTGTTGACCTCGAGGAAGGAGATCGACCCGTCCTCGCCCACCAGGTACTCCACGGTGCCGGCGCCCCAGTAGCCGGCCTCGGCGCAGATGGCACGGGCCGAGGTATGGATGGTCTTGCGCTGCTCGTCGGTCAGGAACGGCGCGGGGGCCTCCTCGACCAGTTTCTGGTGCCGCCGCTGCAGCGAGCAGTCCCTCGTGCCGACCACGACGACGTTGCCGTGCTTGTCCGCGAGCACCTGGGCCTCGACGTGCCGTGGCCGGTCGAGGTAGCGCTCGACGAAGCACTCACCGCGGCCGAAGGCGGTGACCGCCTCCCGGACGGCGCTGTCGAACAACTCGGGGATCTCCTCGACCGTGCGGGCCACCTTCAGTCCGCGCCCGCCGCCGCCGAAGGCCGCCTTGATCGCGACGGGAAGGCCGTGTTCGGCCGCGAAGGCGACGATTTCGTCGGGGCCGGACACCGGATCCGGGGTGCCGGGAACCAGCGGCGCGCCGGCACGCATCGCGATGTGGCGGGCGGTGACCTTGTCGCCGAGGTCGCGAATCGCCTGCGGACTCGGGCCGATCCAGGTGAGCCCGACGCCGATGACGGCCTCGGCGAAGTCGGCGTTCTCCGAAAGGAAGCCATATCCTGGATGTACCGCGTCGGCACCGGCACGGGTGGCCGCGTCGATCAGCTTGTCCGCCGACAGGTAGCTCTCGCCAGGAGTCGAGCCGCCGAGGGCGAACGCCTCGTCGGCCATCAGCACGAACGGTGCGTCCCGGTCCGGGTCGGCGTACACCGCGACGCTGGACAGGCCGGCGTCACGGCAGGCGCGGATCACCCGTACCGCGATCTCACCGCGGTTGGCGACCAGGACCTTGCGCAACACGACAGGATCCAGACCAGCGACTGACTGCGGCACGTCCTACCTCCTTGTGCGGCCCGCGCGCCCATCACACGAACGGCCGACACGCGAGTGTGGGAACGAGTCTACGGATCGGAGGTCAAGGCGAGCTCGATCGTGTCCCGAGAGGAGGCCAGTCACCACAGGTCGACGACGCTGACATCGACCTCGGCGAGTAGCCGCCGGGTCAGTGGCAGGCTGATGCCGATCACGCTGGACGGATCCCCGTCGATGCCTTCGACGAACCAGCCACCGAGGCCGTCGAGGGTGAAACCGCCGGCGACGGCGAGCGGCTCGCCGGAATCCAGATAGGCCCGCAGCTCCCGATCACTCGGCCGGCCGAAGCGCACCGTGGTGACCTGGGTGCCGGCTGCCCTGCCGACCACCTTGCCGCCGGCGAGGCGGAGCACGACGTGTCCGGTCAGCAGCTCGCCCGTGCTCCCCGCCATCCGGGCCCACCGCTCGCGGGCGACCTCCGCGCTCCCGGGCTTGCCGACCACCCTGCCGTCCGCCATCGCCAGCATCGAGTCGCAGCCGACGACGACGGCGTCGGGCACGTCACCGTTCAGCGCGTCCACAACGGCCTCGGCCTTGGCTGCGGCGAGTGTCGACACCAGTTCCGCCGGCGCCGGATCGATCAGCGAGGCGGCCACCGCGTCCTCGTCGACACCGGACACTCGCACCAGCGGGTCGACCCCGGCGGCGCGGAGCACGGCGAGACGAGCGGGGGACGCGGATCCGAGCACCAGTCGCACGGATCGACACCCTATTCGACCGCTAGGCCGGCAGTGTGCCGACCAGCGGCACCTTGACCGTCGTGCCGGTCAGATCGATCACCACCGTCGGTGCGCCGGTTCCTCCGGTGATCTCCTCGTGGTCGGTGCCGGCGATGATCAGGGCCAGCCGGTGACCCGCCGGCACGACATGGTCGGTGCTGGCGAGGGAAAACGTCATGGTGTACGCCTTGCCCGGGGTGAGGGGCTGCTGGCTGTCCAGCGAGGCGTAATGGCCGAGATCGGCCCAGCCGCGGCTGATCGCCAACGCGGAGACGTTGGTTGTGTCGGCCTTGGTGTCCAGGTAGCAGGCGCTGTCGCCGGCTGAGCTGTCACCCCAGCAGGACTTGGTGGTCAGGGTGGTGATGCCCTCACCAGTGCCGCCGAAGTTGCGGATCGTCTCCGGTCCGAGATCGACCAGTATCGCGGACAGCCGCGCACTGCTCGCGGACGGCGTCGCGGTGACGGTGATCGAGCTGGTTCCTGACACCCGCACGTCCGACCCGAGCGTGCCGCTGCTGAACAGCGTCCGCGCGCCCGACGCCGTGTCGGGCTGGGCGATCCAGTCGCCCTCGCCCTGGGTGGTGGTGTCGGTGAACGACTCGGTGGCGCCGGGTGCCGGTGTCACCGACCCGAGCGTGCCAAGGCCGTTGGTCGCACTCGCCGTCAGCTTCAGCGTGGTCGGCGTTGTCGCCGCCGGCCACGCCGGGTCGTCGGTCCAGTGGTCGGGCGTTCGCTCGACACTGGCGCCCGGCTCGTTCTGGATGCCGTTGTCGACACCCATCAGGTAGTGGTCGAACCAGCGGTGCAGAGTGTCGACCCAGTCGCCGCGTCGGTAGTCGAACGGATCGACGTGTCCGGTCTGGGACAGCCAGATCTTGCGTTCAACGCCGTGTGCGGCGAGCGCGTTCCACCACTGACCGAAATTGATCGTCTTCACGTTGAGGTCGCTGACACCGTGCGCGACGAACACACTCGCATGCACATTGGCCGCGCTGGCGTAGTAGTTGCGCTGTGCCCAGAACGGCGTGTAATCGCCGTTGTTCGGCGCTCCGCCGGCGATTGTCTGCTGCACGGTGGAACAGCCGGATTGAGCCGCGGCGTTCTCCACGTCGGTCGCCAGTCCCGCCGGAGTGCCGTCGAACCGGGTACCGTTGGCCCGGTAGTAGTCGTACCAGGAGCTGATCGCCGAGATAGGGACGATGGTCTTGAGACCGGCCACCCCGGTGGCCGCGACCCCGTTGGCGATCGTCCCGTCGTAGGACTTGCCGATCATGCCCACCAATCCGTTGGACCACCCGGCGGTCACCGTTGTCGAACCGGTTGGCGTCGAGTACGCGGTCGCGCGTCCACCGAGCCAGTCGATCACGGCCTTGGCCGAGGTGATGTCGGACGGTCCGCCGACGTCGACGCAGCCATTCGAACGGTTGGTACCCGCAAGGTCGACCAACACCACCGCGTACCCACGGGGCACGAAGTAGTTGTCGTAGAACAGCGGGAACTCGACCGGCTTGCCGACTCCGTCGTAGGTCTTCAGCTGGCTTTCGTTGCCGCGCCCGCAACAGGAGTAGTACGGGCTCGCGTCCATGATCGTGGGTATCGACTTGCCCTGGCCTGCCGGCTCAGACGGGCGGATGATGTCGGCGGCCACCCGTACCGCTGCTCCGGCCGGGTTCTTCAACCCGGTGTCGACCCAGGCCGTCTCGCGGATGGCGTTGGCGTAGGAGTAGACCGGCTGGCTTCCGCTGTCGTGCGGCGCCTCGGCCGCGAGTGCGGCCCCGGACATGCCGGTCAGGGTTGCCGTGCCGAACAGAGCCATCACCACATGGACAAGACGAGAAGCCTTCACGATTCGAATCTAGGAGTGGCCTGTCCGGCCCGCCAGGGTCGAACGTCTTGTCATCGCGGGAAACCCGATGCCCGCCACGCACCAGGACCGGGACGCAGTGGCCGGCGCACCAATGCCGACCGGTCGGCCCACACCGACGGTTCGCCAGGTTCGTCCCGCGCGGCACCGGTGCCCGCCAGCACCGTGATCACCGCGGTCAGCGCGGCCATCTCAGACTCGTCCGGGGCACCGCGTTCAACCCGCAACAGGAGCCGCTCCCGCTCGGTGCTTGATGGTTCGCTTGCGCTCGCGGTGCTTGGTGGTTCGCTTGCGCTCACAACGGCATGTTCCCGTGCTTCTTGGGCGGAAGGGTCTCCCGTTTTTCGCGCAGCGTCCGCAGCGCCCGCGCCACGTAACCTCTGGTGTACGACGGCGGAATCACCGAGTCGACGTAGCCGCGTTCGGCCGCGACGTAGGGATTGCACAGCGTGTCCTCGTACTCCTGCTGGAGTTCGGCCCGCAGCGCGGTGACATCCTCACCGCGCTCGGTGGCCTCGGCGAGCCGTCTACGGTGCAGGATGTTCACCGCGCCCTGTGCGCCCATCACCGCGATCTGCGCGGTCGGCCAGGCAAGGTTCAGGTCGGCGCCGAGGTGTTTGGAACCCATCACGTCATACGCGCCGCCGTAGGCCTTGCGGGTGATCACGGTGACCAGCGGCACGGTCGCCTCGGCGTAGGCGTAGATCAGTTTCGCGCCGCGTCGGATGATGCCGTTCCACTCCTGGTCGGTACCGGGTAGAAAACCCGGCACGTCGACGAAGGTCAGCACGGGCACGTTGAACGCGTCGCAGGTGCGTACGAAGCGGGCGGCCTTCTCGCTGGCGTCGATGTCGAGGCAGCCGGCGAACTGGGTCGGCTGGTTGGCCACGACGCCGACGCTCTGGCCTTCGATTCGGCCGTAGCCGACCACGATGTTCGGCGCGAACAGTTCGTGCACTTCCAGGAACTCGCCGTCGTCGAGGACCCGGGTCAGTACCTCGTGCATGTCGTAGGGCTGGTTGGCGGAGTCGGGGATCAGCGTGTCCAACTCGCGGTCGGTCTCGGTGAGCCCGTCGGCCACCGGGCCGGTGTCCTCCCTGCCGGGGACAGCGGGAGGCAACGACAGGTTGTTGGAAGGCAGATAGGACAGCAGTTCCTTCACATAGGAGATGGCGTCCTGCTCATCGGTTCCGAGGTAGTGCGCGTTGCCCGACCTGGTGTTGTGCGTCCGGCCGCCGCCGAGCTCCTCGAACCCCACGTCCTCACCGGTGACGGTCTTGATCACGTCTGGGCCGGTGATGAACATGTGCGAGGTCTTGTCGACCATGACGGTGAAGTCGGTGAGGGCCGGCGAGTAGACGTGTCCACCAGCGGCGGCTCCCATGATCAGCGAGACCTGCGGGATGACACCGGAGGCATGCGTGTTGCGGCGGAATATCTCGCCATAGAGGCCGAGCGAGACGACCCCTTCCTGGATACGCGCGCCGCCACCCTCGTTGATGCCGACCACCGGGCTGCCCGTCTTCAGCGCGAGGTCCATGACCTTGACGATCTTCTCGCCGTACACCTCGCCGAGCGAGCCGCCGAAGATCGCCACATCCTGGCTGAACACGCACACCCTGCGACCGTCGACGGTGCCGTATCCGGTCACCACGCCGTCGCCGTACGGGCGGTTGTTCTCCTGACCGAAGGTGGTGGACCGGTGCCGTGCGTGCTCGTCGAGCTCAATGAACGAACCCGGGTCGAGCAGCATGTCGATGCGCTCCCGAGCGGTTTTCTTGCCCTTGGCGTGCTGCTTGGCCACGGCGCGAGCCGACCCGGCGTGCACTGCCTCGTCGTTGCGCCGGTAGAGGTCGGCGAGTTTGCCAGCCGTGGTGTGGATGTCGGGCTCGCCGGCCGGGGCCTCGCCGATCGGCTCGGTCGCAGTGCTCATGGCCGGTCAGCCTAACTGTCGGCGTCCGGTCGGTCCTCTGACATACGGCTCGGGTCGGCCGGACAGATGCGGCGGGCACGTTCCACAGCGACAAGAATGTCTTGCAGACGTTCTCGAGTATTCCCGCTCACAGGGCAACGGCTTCAGCCCGCCTCTGCGGTCTCGATGATGTCTTCGAGACGTTGCGTGGTTTCTCGCCTCACAGCGGAACGGCCTCACTCAGAATTCGCTCGCGCATCCGGGCCTTGATGCCGTTGGGGGTGGCGACCTGAGTGAACACATTGAGCAGATCCTCGACGCTAAGGGCGAACCCGCTCACGTCGAAGTAACCGTGGCCACGCTCCACGTCGATGAGTAGGTCCAGGTCGCTGTCGTCGTCGGCTTCGCCGCGGGCTACCGAGCCGAACACGCGGATGTTGCTGACCCCGTAGCGTTCGGCGATGCGGTAGATCTCGTCGCGGTGGGCGCGCACTTCTTCCAGGGTTACTCGACGGTGCGGCGCGTCGACCACGGTGACGTCGGCGATGCCCATCGTGCCTCCTCGAGCCGGCCCTTTGTCGCGGTGCCCATTCTACCGTGACCGGCCTGACCTGCCGCGACTCGTTTGTGTTCGGCTCATCCGCCGGCCATGGCGCCGACGACGAGGAACGGCTCCGCGCCGGCGGCGACCTCCTCGGGCAGCGTCGCATCCGGCGACTCCTGGCTCAGATCCCGCTCGCACGCGAAGAACCGGACGAAGGCCCGGCGCTGGTGCGTTTCGCGATCCCGGATCGTGCCGCGCAAAACCGGATACCGGGCCTCCAAGGCGTCAAGAACGGCGCGCTGGGTGACCTGGCCGGATACGTCGATCCGCACCTCGCCGCTGACGTGCGCCAGGTTCCGCAGATGGGTCGGCAGCACCACGCGGATCATGGCAACGTCTGGGCTTCGACGGACAATACGGGGGGCAGATCTCGGACGATTGGCGCCCAGCTGTCGCCGTCGTCGGCCGAGGCGTACACCTGCCCTCCGGTCGTCCCGAAGTAGACGCCGCACTCCTCGAGGGAGTCGGTGGCCATGGCGTCCCGCAGCACGTTCACGTAGCAGTTGCTCTGCGGCAGCCCCGCGGTGAGTGGCTGCCACTCGGTGCCGCCGGTCCGGCTTCGGTACACCCGCAGCCTGCCCTCAGGGGGGTAGTGCTCCGAGTCGCTCTTGATCGGGACGACGTAGATCGTCTCCGGTTCGTGCGGGTGCACGGCGATCGGGAACCCGAAGTCGCTCGGCAGGTTCCCACTGATCTCCCGCCACGAGTCGCCGCCGTCGTCACTGCGCATGACGTCCCAGTGTTTCTGCATGAACAGCACGCCGGGCCGGGACGGGTGCATCGCGAGCCGGTGCACGCAGTGGCCGACTTCGGCGTCCGGGTCGGGAATGCCGTCCGACCGCAGGCCGCGGTTGGCCGGCCGCCACGTCTGCCCGCCGTCGTCGGTCCGGAACACGCCCGCGGCCGAGATGGCCACGAAGATCCGCTCTGGATCGTCGGGATCCTGCACGATGGTGTGCAGACACAGTCCGCCGGCGCCCGGCTGCCACGACGGCGCGGACTCGTGTTGGCGCAGCCCGGCCAGCTCGTGCCAGGTTTGCCCGCCGTCGGTCGAGCGGAACAGTGCCGCGTCCTCCGCACCGGCATACACGGTGTCCGGATCGGTCGACGACGGCTCGAGATGCCAGATCCGGGTGAACTTCCACGGCCGCGGTGTGCCGTCGTACCACAGGTGGGTGCCGACGGGCCCGTCGTAGGTGAACTGGTTGCCGACCGGCTCCCAACTCGCGCCGCCGTCGTCGGAACGCTGGATCAGCTGCCCGAACCAGCCGGTGGACGGGGACGCGAACAGCCGGTTCGGATCGGCGGGGGACCCCGCGACGTGGTAGACCTCCCAGCCGCCGAAATGAGGGCCGTTGACCTCCCACCGCCTGCGCTGTCCGTCCGAGGTGAGGGTGAACGCGCCCTTGCGCGTGCCGACCAGTACCCGAACCCCCGTCATCGCAGGTCCTCCCGTGTGTCGGGATCCTCTCGCGTGGCGGTTCCCATCGTATCGCGACTAGCCTGACCTGCCATGTCCAATCCTTCTGGGGCGTCCAATCCTCCTGGCGCGAAGCCGCTCGACGTCCAAGCGCTGCGCGCGAGGCTTGTCGTCCCGGCCGGTCCCTACTCGGCGCTGGACGTGGTCTCCTCGACGGGGTCCACCAACGCCGACCTGCACGAGCTCGCGCGTGCCGGTGCCGAGGACCGCACGGTCCTGATCGCCGAGCGGCAGACCGCGGGCAGGGGACGTCGGGCGCGTGACTGGGTTTCCCCGCCGGCGGTCGGGCTGTACGTGAGCACGTTGCTGCGACCCGACGGTATCCCGCCGAACCGGCTGCCGCTGGTCTCATTGCTGGCCGGGGTGGCACTGGTCAGAACCGCGCGCACGACCGCGGGTGTCGACGCGGTGCTGAAGTGGCCGAATGACCTGCTCGCCGGTCCGCAGCGAGCCAAGTGTGCCGGCGTGCTCGCCGAAACGAGCGAGGGCGGTGTCGTACTGGGCATGGGGATCAACGTCCATCCGCTTCCCGCTGACGCGGTGCCGCGGGCCGGTGAACCCGCGCCGACCTCGCTGGCCGAGCAGGGCGCGACCACGACCGACCGCACCGAACTCGCGGTCGCGCTGCTGTTGACGCTGTCCCGGCTCGACGCTCGCTGGCGGCTGGCATATGGCGACGCGGTGGCCTGCGGGCTGCTCGACACCTATCGCGAGTACTGCGCCACCCTCGGCATGAGGGTGCGCGTGGAGCTGCCCGGTGACAGGGAACTGGTCGGCACCGCGGTGGACATTGACCGCGAGGGCCGGATCGTGGTGCACACCGACGGCGCGGGACGGCAGGCCGTGTACGCAGGTGACGTGGTACACCTGCGGCCGGCCGCAGGACAACCCCGGTACGGTGAGGGCGTCACCAGCGGCGAGTGATTGTCGGAGGAACCGTCGTGGCCTATCCGGAGGGCCTGCTCTCACCTGACGAGCGCATCATCGTGCACACACATCCGCACTGGAAGATGCTCATCCTTCCGGTGCTCGCGCTGCTGGTCACCGCCGCGGCCGGCGGCTATCTCGCCGCGCTCGTCAGCAATCAGGCCTGGCACACCTACGCCTGGATCGCGATCGCCGTGCTCGCCGCCGTCGCGGTGATCTGGCTCGTTCTCGCCCCGCTGATCCGCTGGCGGACAACTCACTTCGTGGTTACCACCCAACGGGTGATGGTTCGCGAAGGCTTTGTGACCCGCACCGGTATCGACATTCCGCTGTCGCGGATCAACAGCGTCCAGTTCCGGCACGGGCTGACCGACCGGCTGGTCGGCGCCGGCACCCTCATCGTGGAGTCGGCCTCCGACGAGCCGCTGGAGTTCGACGACATTCCCAGGGTTGAACGGGTGCACTCGCTGCTCTACCGGGAGATCAACGACGACCCCGACGACGATTTCGAGCCGGGCCACAGCGGGGCACGCTCGTGACCGCCAGGTCCGTCGGCCTGCCAACGGTGACCGCGGCGGCGGACCTTCCGGCAAGCGTGCAGATTTGGGAGGTCGGCGCCCGCGACGGTCTGCAGAATGAGGCGTCCATCGTGGACGTCGCGACCAAGCTGGAATTCCTCGACCGGCTTGCCGACGCCGGCCTGCGCATCCTGGAGGCCACCAGCTTCGTCCACCCGAGGTGGGTGCCGCAGCTCGCCGACGCCGAACAGGTGCTGGCCGGCCTGCGGCGACGGCAGGATGTCACCTATCCGGTGCTGGTCCCCAACGAGCGTGGGTTGGACCGTGCGCTGGCCGCCGGTGTGCGGCACGTGGCGGTCTTCGCCAGCGCCACCGAGACGTTCGCCACCCGCAACCTGAACCGCACGCTCGACGAGCAGTTCGCCATGTTCGAGCCGGTTGTCGGCCGGGCGCGCGCCGAAGGCCTCGGGGTCCGTGGCTACGTGTCGATGTGCTTCGGCGATCCGTGGGAGGGCGCGGTCGACCCGGCCGCCGTGGTGTCGGTCGGCAGGCAGCTGCTGGACATGGGCTGCTCGCAGCTTTCCCTCGGCGACACCATCGGGGTCGCCACCCCAGGACAGGTCGAGACCCTGCTCGCGGGTTTCACCGCCGCGGAGGTCGGACCCGATCGGCTCGCGGTGCACTTCCACGACACGTATGGCCAGGCGCTGTCGAACACACTGACGGCGCTGCGCTGCGGCGTGAACACCGTGGACTCCTCGGCAGGCGGGCTGGGCGGCTGTCCGTACGCCGAGTCGGCGACGGGCAACCTCGCCACCGAGGACCTGGTGTGGATGCTGGACGGCCTTGGCATCGCCCATGGCGTCGACCTCGACGCGCTCGCCGCGACCAGTGCGTGGATGGCCGAGCGGCTCGGTCGACCGAGCCCGTCCAGGGTCGTGCGGGCGCTGACAGGATGACTGGCGTCGCACGGTGAACCCGTCGGTCTCGGTCTTGACGGCAGGCGCACGGTGCGAAAGCCGATATCTTTGTCGGCGAAGCAGTTGACGCTCAAGGGTCGAGGTACTTGATGTCCAGTGACGAATCCCCGCTCCTCGCGGACCTGGTCGAAGCGGTGCCGGGCTATCCGCCGGGACTCCTGGCAGAACTGGGCAGATGGGTACAGGCCTATCAGGACGCCGTCGCCGGCTACGACGCCATCATGGCCAAGAAGCTCGGTGTCAACGGCACGGACCTGAGGTGCTTGGAGATCCTGATGATGGTGGGCGAGGCGGCGCCCAGCGTCCTCAGCACTCGGCTCGCGCTGACCACCGGCAGCGTGACCGCGATGCTCGACCGACTCGAGAAGTTGGGCTACCTCACCCGCTCTCCTGACCCGACGGACCGGCGCAAGTCCGTTATCCGGGCGACCGCGAGAGCCTACGAACTCGTCAGGGAACTGCATGGCCCACTGCTCATCGACAGTGCCAACGTCGTCAAGCACTTCACCGCGGACGAGCTGCGGGTGGTGACCGATTTCTTCCGCCGCAACACCGAATTCCAGCAGAGCCACACCGAACGCGTCCGGGCGCTGCCCACACCCAAGCGACCCGCGGACCAGTGATAGTGGATTTGTCGACATGGCGGCGGGCGGGCGACCCAGCCGTGACCGTGGTCGACGGTGCCCCGGTGCTGGTCTGGCGGTGTGAGCGACCGTGGTTGGCGGTTTCGTCTGCACCACACGGGGGTGGCATCGGCGAGCGGCACTGGGTGCTCAACGCGACCGTGTCCGTCGACTACGACCGGGACGATCCCGACCAGCACGTCACGGAGATCGCGGCAGCGGCAGGCCTCCTCGGCGTGGGCACCGGATTGCTGACCGCGGTGGACGTGCGACGGGTCAGATCGACATGCGACTCCGGGGTGGTGGCATCGGTGACCACCGGACTCGGCGGCCGTCCGACGTGGGCCGCCGCGCCGGCGGCGATGTGTGAGCCAACCGCCATCGGCACTATCAACACGGTGTGCTGGCTGCCGGCAAGGTTGTCCGACGGCGCGCTGATCAACGCGGTGGTCACCGCGACGGAGGCCAAGGCGCAGGCACTTGTCGAGGTGGGCGTCCCCGGTACTGGTACCTGCACCGACGCTGTCGTGCTGCTGTGCCCGACGACCGGACCGGCGGAACCCTACGGCGGCCCACGATCCAGGATCGGCTCGGCGGTGGCGAGAGCCGTGCACGCCGCGGTGGCCGCGGGCCTGCGGTGACCAGGCCGGTGGGCAGGTAGCGTGACCAGACTCCGCCGCTTCCCCAACCGCGGGAACCAACTGGCTGGTTCCCGCGTCACAACCACAACCAAGCGGCGGAGGTGGCGGTGGTACTCGACCATCAGGCCAGTGTTGACCAACTGATGGCCGACTACCGGCGTGAGCGCGAGCTGCTCGTCTCGGTGCAACGCGGGCTGGCCGCGATCCGTGCCTGCGCGGTCAGCGCGGATCGGACCGTGACGGTGACGGTCGGTGCGAGGGGGACGCTGACCGGTCTGGTCATCGACGAGGCCGCGTACCGGTGCCATCAGCCGGCCGAGCTCGCCGAGCTGATCATGCGGACCGCTGGCGCCGCGGCGGCGAGGGTTGTCGAGCGGACACACGAGGAGCTGGCGCCGGTACTGCCGGCCGATGTCGATCCCGACGCCGTGCTCGCGGGGCGTGCCGACATCGCCGACAGCGAGATCGAATCGCGGCTGCCCGACCGGCCACACGGTGACGACGACAGCTTCGAGCATATGAGCTGGGTCGGTGACGGGAGGCCGAGGTGACCGGTCCCGACATGACAGGCCAGCGGGGAACCGGTGGTGCGGCCGGATTCAGCAGTGACACCGAACGGATACTCGACAACGCACGCCAACTCGACGGCCTTGCCGGGACCGCGGAGGCCATCGCCGCCGAGCTCATCGAAGCGGTGCGGGCCGCGGGTGAGTGCTGGGGGACTGATCAGGTCGGTCGTGGTTTCGCGGCGGGGCACATGGACGCGGCGGCCGCCACCGAGGCGGTTGTCGGTTCACTGCCGGAGCAGCTGGCCGACATCGGTGCGAAGCTCGCCGAGACGGCGGGTGTGCACCGGCGCGCCGACGAGGAGATCGCTACCGGTCTGCCGAGGATGTGAGGGCCTGATGGGTATCACCCTTCCCGCGGAACTCGGCGATGTGGCGGCCGCTGTGGCTGTCCCGCTGCCGCAGGCTGACGAGACCGAGATGCACGCTGCCGCGCACGCCTGGCGACGTGCCGCGGCGAAGTTGACCACGCTGGCCAAGGATGCCGATATCGCCGCGGGCAGGGCGCTTGCCGCCATGACAGGTCGGGCCGCCGACGCCGCGAGGCGACATTGGGACGCCTTCGTCCTCGCGGAGAACGGCCACGTCACGACGGCTGTCCGTGGCTGTCTGGCCGCGGCTGACCGATTGGAGCTCGCGGCGGAGAAGATCGCCGCCGCCAAGGTGGAGATCATCGCGAAGCTGGTCGCGTACGCCCGCGCCAGAGACGCCGCCACGGCCGCGGCCGACACGCACCCGGCCGCACGTGCCGCGCTCGCGACGATGCTCGCCGGCACGAGGGCCGACATCACTAGCATCCTCGCGGACCTGGCCGAGGCGGTGCGATTCGGCGCACGGCCGGTGTCACCATCCAGCCGCGGGGATCAGCAGGCCACCAGGGAGCAGGGTGTCGCCGGGGAACAGGACGTCGAGAACAGGCCGGACACGCTGCCGGACGGTCTGCTCGGGCTGGCGAGCGGGCTGCCCGAGGTGGACCAGCTGGTGGCCGTCCCGCCCGACACCGGGCAGCCCGGTACGGACCCGGCCGCCGCTGGGGCTCGGCAACAGCAGGGCCAGGGAGAGACCGGCTCGTCCACCGACACACAAGATGCGGCGGCCCCGGTGGGTCCAGTGGTTGTGACCGGTCCAACGGGGCCGGTGTCCCGACACACCGTCATCGCCGCCAGGCAGGCAGCCGGTGTCAGCGTGGCGTCAACCGGGCCGGGTGCCGATCCACCGACCGGTCCGATCCGGCTGCCCGGCCCGGCTTCACTGTCTGGTGGCGAGTTCACCGACCCGGCGGCCGCGCCGGTGTGGTCCGACCCGAATCCGCCGACCGGTCCGATCTCGCCTGCTCCGGTCACGGTGGCGCAGGGTGCCGGCAACTCGACTGAGTTGGCCCAGCCGGCTCTCGGCGGCCAGTTCTTCGGGGCCAAATCCCTCGGGGGCCAGTTCGGGCCGGTGCCGGGTGGCGCCGCGCCGGAGCGGCTGCCTGCTCCCGCGCCCTACCCGGGCGGATTCCCGCGCGACGGCTACACCGACGCCAGCGTTCCGGTCCAGCCCGTTCCTGGCCAGCCCGGCGGCATCGCGCCGGTCGCGCCGAGGACCACGACTGCTCCCGCGCCGTCCGGGCCGAACCATCCCGCCGTCCCAGCCATCGGCGACGGCCAAACCGGCCAAACTGGCCAGCCGGTGTCCGAGCGGCATCCCGGCCCGGCCGTACGAGAGACCGACTCGCCGACGTTCGTCGTCGCCTACCTGTTTCCCATCGGCCATCTCCCGGTGCCGTCAGACCGGCCGGTCCGCCAGCTGCCGCCGCCGGAGCGGGAACTGGACTACGCACCGGGGTTGCGTTTCCCGCCCTGGGACCATCCGGAGTCCGCCCTGGTCGGAGCCGTCGGTCCCGCCTCGGACCGGACGAGGGTGGAACTGCCGGAGCCGTATCCCGCCGAACACGGCGATGTGGGCGCGCTCGCGGTGAACCACGATCCGCTCGGCGGAGCGGACGAACGCGACTGGAACCGTCGGTTCCTGGTCAGGGTCGGCGGTTCTTCCGGATCCGCCGAGTACTCCTGGCCGCCGGCGGAACCGTTCGCCGAGGGCGGCGAGGCACCTGGGCGGGCCGTTGTCCTCGACATCGGCACCGTGATCGACCGCTTCGGCGACGTGTGGGGCCGGGTGTTCGCCTCGGCGGGCACCCCGTTTCCGCATCGCTCGCTGCCGCCGAGCTATCTCGCCGCGGGGTATCGCCGCTATCGGGTCATTGGCAGACTTCCGGTCTGGCGGACGACATCCGCTCCGTGGTTCGGCCAGCCGGGTGGCGGAATCCGTTACCGGGCGACCCATGCCGTCGCCGACCTGATCGCACTGGGTTTCCTGGAGGCGCTGCCGTGAACGTCGAGACCATCACAAGTTGGCTCGAAACCGTCGGAGTTCCCGGGCAGGCGGTGTCGATCGGCGCCGAAGCCGACAACACGTGGTGCCTCGTGTGCGAGGAGACCGCTGAACCGGACGGCGGCGTCTCATGGGAGGTGTTCTGGCGCGAGCAGGGCAACCGCTACGACTGGGCCCGGTTCAGCAGCGAACAGGTTGCCTGCCATTACCTGTTCGGCCGACTGACCTGGGCTCAGGTCGTCCGCGGCGTGGTCGGCGTGCTACCGGACGAATCGGCCGGATGATCAACGAGTGAGCGTCGCGAGTGCCGAGTCGTGCAGCACACCGTTGGAGCTCAGCGCTGAGCCGCCACGGTAGCTCGCCCTGCCGGTCAGATCGGTGAACCTGCCGCCGGCCTCGGTGAGCAGGATCTGCACCGCGGCGACGTCCCACGGGTTGACGATCGCTTCGGCCGCGAGGTCGATGACGCCCTCCGCGACGAGGCAGTGCTGCCAGAAGTCGCCGAAGGCCCGGCTCTCCCAGCAGGCGTCGACCAGAGCCAGATACGACTCCCGGGAATGGTGCTCCACCCAGGACCGCAGGTCGGTCGTTGACAGGTAGGCGTCGGACAGGTTCGCGACGGTCGAGACCGAGATGCGCCGTGCCGGCCCGGACCTCGCACTCGTCCACGCGCCCGCACCGGCCGCCGCCCACCAGCGTCGGCCGAGAGCGGGTGCGCTGACCATGCCGACAGTCGGTCGCCCGTCCACCACCAGGGCGATCAGTGTCGCCCAGACGTCGATCCCGCGCAGGAAGTTCTTCGTGCCGTCGATCGGGTCGAGCACCCAGGTCCGCCCGGCGTCGCCGTCCCGACCGCCACCCTCCTCCCCGAACACGGCGTCGCCGGCCCGCTCGGCGGCGAGCACCTCCCGAACGGCGTTCTCCACCGCGGTGTCCGCGTCGGTCACCGGCGTCCGGTCCGGTTTGCGCTGGACAACCAGGTCACGGGCACGGAATCGAGACAGAGTCACGGTGTCGGCGAGATCGGCGAGCCGTTTCGCGAGTTTCAGATCGGCATGAATAGTCGACGCGGTAGTGGACACAATTGGATGTTGTCACGCTTACCCTGGGTGCCGTGAGTGTGGTGCTGCTGGCCGAGGACGATCCCACCATCGCGGATCCACTGTCGCGTGCCCTCAGTCGGGAGGGTTATGCCGTACACGTGGTTGGCGACGGTCCCTCCGCACTGAACGAGATCTCCGCCGGCGGCATCGACCTGCTCGTCCTCGATTTGGGCTTACCGGGTATGGACGGGCTCGAGGTCTGTCGCCGGCTGCGCGCCGGTGGTCGGGGCGTGCCGGTGCTGATGCTGACCGCCCGAGCCGACGAGGTCGACTTCGTCGTTGGGCTGGACGTGGGGGCCGACGACTACGTGGCCAAACCCTTTCGGCTCGCCGAACTGCTTGCCAGGATCCGCGCGCTGCTGCGTCGGCGTGCCCCCGGCACCGTCGAGGTCAACGGGGTGCGGATGGACCTCGCCGCCCGCAGGGTCACCGCTGACAGTCGCGAGGTGCAGCTGGCGAACAAGGAGTTCGAGCTGCTCAGGGTGCTGATGCAGCACGCGGGCCAGGTGGTCACCAGGGAGCAGATTCTCTCGGAGGTGTGGAGCAGTCTCGAGCTCAAGAGCAGCAAGACTCTGGACATGCACATGTCCTGGCTGCGGCGCAAGCTCGGGGACGACTCGTCACGTCGGACGGCACAGCGCATCGCCACCGTCCGAGGGGTTGGCTTCCGGTTCAACGCCGAATGAGGACTCAACGCCGAGCGAAGGATTCACCGCCGAGTACAGAGCCGAGATAGGGTGAGTAGGTCAGGTGCACAAGAGAATCCTGCGGGCCATCCTGCTCGCCGTGACGGTGACCGGCTTCGCGCTCGGTGTCCCGTTGGCGTACACCACGGCGCTGTTGGTGTCCGGGGCCGTGCACTGGGACGTGCGAGAACGGATCGACAGCGTCGCCACCAGGATTGTCAACCACCTCGCCAACGACGGAAAGATCACGTCAGAACAGCTGAGGATCGGACTGCTGTCCGATGATCACCTCAGGGTGCGGTTGGCCGACGGAACCGAACTGGTCAGCGGACCCGATCCGGGACCCGACCCGGTGCGTGAAGAGGTCAGGCTCATCCCCCAGGGCGATGTGGAGCTGACGATTCCGTCCGAGCCGATGCGCCAGAAGCAGCTGTGGTCCGCCGGGTTCGTCCTGCTGTTGATGGTGCTCTCGGTCGGCACCGGTGCGGTGGTCGCCACCGTGACCTCCCGCCGGCTAGCCGAGCCGCTCCAGTACGTCGCGAAACGGGCTGGCATGCTCGGCGGCGGCGACTTCCGCCCGGACCTGCGCCGACACGGTGTGCACGAACTGGACCGGCTGGCTGAGGCACTCGACACGTCGGCCTCGGCGATCGCCCAGCTGGTGACCAGGGAGCGGCAGCTGGTCGGTGACCTCTCCCATCAACTCCGCAGCCGGCTCACGGCATTGCGGCTGCGGCTGGAGGCCATCTCCGCCCATCCGGAGCAGGAGATCGCCACCGAGGCCGTGCAGGCGCTCGAGCAGGCCGACCGCCTCGCCGAGGTGTTCGAAGAACTGCTGGCCAGTGCCCGGGCCGCCCGATCCTTCGGTGCCGAGCCGATCGACCTGTCCTCGCACCTGCCGGCCATCGCGCGGGAATGGCGGCAGCAGTTCCGGGCCCAGCGCAGGACACTGCGACTGAAGGTGCCGGTCGGTCTGATGGCCAGGGCCACCCCGGCCCGCCTGAGCGAGGCGATCGGGGTTCTGTTGGACAATGCCCTGCGGCATGGCGCGGGCACGGTCACGGTGACGGCGAGGGGCGGCGAGGCCACCGTGGTCATCGAGGTCAGCGACGACGGTCCCGGCGTTCCCGACGAACTGACCGGACACATCTTCGAGCGCGGAGTGTCCGGTCACGGATCGACCGGGGTCGGCCTCGCACTGGCCAGAGCGCTCGCCGACGCCGACGGCGGCCGGCTGGAGCTGGCGACCGCCAAGCCGGCGACCTTCGCCCTGTTCCTTCCCGTGCCCAAGGCCGACACCGTGCAGGCCGGCACCGGCTGGCGCTCGCCGGGTGGTCCCCGCTAGCGTCGCGGGCTTGTCGGCGCGTCGACCGGCGGCACGTCCACCATGACGAGCCGTGGCCGGGCGTTGGCGTCCGGGAAGACGAACTTTTTGAACGCCCACCACCGGAAGGCCATCGCGATCAGGGTGCCGATGATCTGCGCGCTGACGAAGTCGGCGACCTGTACCCCGAAGCCGCTCAGGTGTGCGTGGTCGAAGAGCAGAACGTATCGCGAGATCCACAGCGGCACCGAGTTCAGCGCCACTCCAATTCCGCTGACCAGGAAGAACAGGGCAGCCTCGTGGGGACGTTCCCGGCCACCTCGGGTGCGGAACGACCATTCCCGGTTCAGCACGTAGGACACGATCGTCGCGACCAGCGTCGCGATGATTTTGGCCGTGACCGGGTGCGCGGTGAGGACCGTGTTCTTCAGCCCGAGGAAGAGCGCGGTGTCGATGACGAAGCACGTCCCACCGACGACCGCGAACTTCACCAGCTCACGGTGCCGGTACGCGATGGACCGGAACGGCTCGGGGACCCGGTTGAGGACGACTTCTCCTACGGACACGTCCGCGAGTGTAGGGACTTTCTCACCGAGACGGCCTAGGCGACCTGTTCCGAGTGTCCGGACTCACCATCGAGAGCCGAGCGCAGCAGGGCGACACCGCCGGCCCGTTCCGGGCGGACGTCGGCATGGGGGAAGACGAACTTCTTCAATGCCCACCAACGGAAAACCATGCCGAGTAGGGTGCCGACGATCGAACCGGAGACGAAGTCGGAGACTTCCTGGGTGAGCACGCCGACAGCGGGAACCTGCAAGTCGAACACATAACGCGAGATCGTTTCCGGTACCAGGTTCAGCCCCACCGCGATCGTGCTGACCAGGAAGAACAGGGCAGCCTCGTGGTGGCCCTCACGACCACCACGGGTCTGGAACGACCACTCCCGCGACAGCACGTAGTTCACGATCATGGCAACCAGGATGGCGGCCGCCAGCGCCGTGATGGGCTTGGTGGTCAGTACCGTCAGCTTCAGGCCGTACCAGAGTCCGGTGGTGATGACGAAGCACGTGCCGCCGACGACAACGAATCGCACGAGCTCGCGGTGCTTGATGATCAGGTCACGCAGCGGGGCTGGAACACGGGCGAGCGCGCTATGCACAACGGACACCCGAGGCAGTGTAGGGGGGTGGCACGCGACCGCTTCAGCCGGTTACCGCGGGCGCCCGGGGGAGCCTGTCGGCGGAGTCGGTCCGCGGCTTGTCGTTGTGACCGGCAGGCTGGTGGTTGGTCCTGATGGCCGTGGTGATCCAGGGGTGCTGACCGCCGGCGGGGTCGCCGTCACGGCTGGCGGTGAGACGGCGGGTGGGGAGACGACGGGTGGGCTCGGGGGCGGGGAGACCGGGATGGTTGGCGTCGGAGGGATGACGGGGCCCGGATCGCAGCCAACCGGCACGTCGACCACCTGGTGCGCGCTGCCCAGCGTGGCCGTCACCCGGACCGTGTCCCGGTGACCCCACCAGTGGAGCAGCCAGACGCTCAGTGATGTCGACTCGCCCTGGTCCAGGTCGAAGACACAGCTGATCCGCAGCACGTACTGCCGGCACGGGGCGAAAGTGAACAGCCACCCGCCGTTCGGTGCGTCCAGAGTCAGGGTGACCTGCCCGGCGTGGGTGCTCCGGTTGGTGACCGCCACGTCGATCCTGGGCAGCCAGAACTCCGGGTGCCACACCGTCGCGGTCACCTCGACCGCGTCGATCTGCCGTACCTGCACCTCGACGGTGCCCAGTTGGATGGCTGCCGAGGTGCCCGCGCTGACCGTGCCGGTGACCTGGCCGCCGGTCGCCGCCACGTCCGCGGTCAGGGCGAAGGTGCAGGTGACCGCCTGACCCGGCGCGAGACCGACCTCCGTCGCACAGCTGATCGTGCCGGTGCCGCCGGTGCAGTGCACGACAGGAGTCGACGGATCGGGTTCGGCCGTCAGCGCGTCGGATGCCCCCGACCGGGCCGCGGGCTTGGCCCCGGTCAACTCGGCGGTCACCCCGTTGGGCAGGGTCAGTGTCATCGTCACCGGGTCGGACGTGGCATCGCCGGTGTTGCGCACCGTGATCGGCAGGTCGACCGGCGGGCCGCCGGGCACCAGGTTGATTGGTGTGGCCGGCACGGTCGGCACCAGAGTCGCCGTGCCCGCCGGCGTTGTCGGCGGCGGTGCGGGAGGCGCCGGTACCAAGGTGGTCGCGGGTGTCGAGGTCGGCGGTGCCGGGGTTGTCGGTGCCGGGGTTGTCGGCGCCGGGGTTGTCGGCGCCGGGACCGCCGAAGTCGCCGGCGGACGGGGCGGTGGCTGCGCCGGGGATTGCGCGCTCGCGGCCGGTGGTGGTGCCGCTGTCGGGCCGGGGCTCGAGTGGCCCGCGGTCAGCGCGATGGCGACGACCGCCGCGAGCGCGGCCGTCGACGCGGCGACGCCGAGCAGCTGACGGGGCAGCGAGCTCGCGGCTCCCGCCGCGCCGCCGGCTCCCGCTGCCGCGACGGTGGCCGCCTTGGCTGTGCCGGCACCGATCGTGGCCAGGTATCCGGCGGCGCCGACACCCAGCACCAGCGGTGCCACGGCGGCGCGCAGCGCGCCGTTGACATCGGCCAGCTCGGCGGCGAGGGCGCGGCACCGGTCACACTCGTCGAGATGGGCTTCGACCTGGGCGGTTTCCCGCTTGGACAGTCCGCTGCGGGTCCACGCGCCAAGACGATCGACCGTCGCCCGGCAGCGACGCGCCGAGCTCTCGGCGAGGTGGACCTGGAGGTAGG
>JAFAZC010000021.1 GCA_019239965.1 Kutzneria sp.
CTCTGGACCAGGACACCGCGGAGGCGGCGAGGCGTCTGGGGGCGGCGGGCTTCGCCGGGGTCGTGTACGACCGCCGTGGGCGAGGCCGGTCCGAGGACAACGCGGCATGGTCGCTTGATCGGGAGGTGGACGACCTCGCGGCGCTGATCGCGGCGGTAGGCGGCTCCGCGACCGTCTACTCGAGTTCATCCGGCGCGACGATCGCGTTGCCCGCCGCGGCCGCTGGGATCGGTGTGACCGCGCTGGCGCTGTACGAGCCGCCCTTGTTCGCCGGCGCCGATCACACCGAACACCTCGCCGCGCTACGCTCCCTGCTCGCTGACGGCAAGCACGACGAGGCGATGCGCTACAACCTGACGGCCGTGATCGGGTTGCCGCCCGACGCGGTCGACGGGATGGCCCACGCGCCTGGGTGGGCTGACATGGTCGCGGTCGCCCGAACACTGGTCTACGACCTCGCCGCGGTCAACGACGTCAACCTCGATCCCGACTGGCGTGGTCGCTGGGGCGGCATCACCGTGCCCACCGTCGTGTACTCGGGCGACCAGACCTTTCCGGGTTTGCCCCAAGCCGCCGACATGGTGGCCGCCGCCCTGCCCACGGCGACCCGACGAATCCTGCCGGGGCAGGGCCACGGACCGACCCCCGAGGCAATCGTGCCGGCGCTGCTGGAGTTCCTCCGCCACTGAGCGCCACGGGACTGAACGTGACCGCGGTCGACCGCCGGAGGCAGGTGTTCCTCCGCGGACTCGACATCGAGCACACCTTCAGAATGATCAAGAAATCCCTGGGGTTGACCCACCCAAGCCGCGGCACGCGTGAGACCGGCGGCGAACCGGGCGGCCGTGGATGCACCAAAGTTGGGTAACGTCGTCGAGGTCCCACTGGCTTCGTAGGGAGGCTTTACGTGCGACGGACTGGTTCTTCGCGACGTGACTTCCTTCGCGCGGGCGTGGCCGGGGCGTCCTCGCTCATGGCACCGTCGATCGCCGAACCGACCGAGTGGGGTGTGACCACCGGTTCTGGGCCGGCACCGGGCGGTCCGGGGGCGGACGCGACGTTCACCAGTGCCGACAAGGACGGGTTCGGCACGGCCCGCTCGCACGACAGCCATGTCTGGTTCACCCTCGGCGGTGGACGCATGACGGAGGTCTACTACCCGGATCTGAGCACACCGGCGAGCCGGGAGACCCAACTTGTGGTGACCGACGGCGTGTCCTTCGCGCAACGCGCGCAGGACGTCAACGTGCGCACCGAGGTGATCGATCCCGCTGTTCCCTGCTATCGGCAGGTCATCACCGGAACCGGTTGGTCCGCGGTTACCAGCTATGTCACCGACCCTGGCGGCGCGGCGGTGTTGCTGGAGGTCGAGGTGCACTCCGCCACCGGCCGGCCGTTGCGGGTGTACCTCCTGCACGATCCGGCGCTCACCGGGGAAGGCAATGATGACAGGGCATGGTCGCGGGACGGCGCCCTGCTCGCCGCCGATGCCACCGCCGCCAGCGCGCTCCTGGCCGAAGGAGGGTTCGGGGAGACCGCCATCGGCTACTCGGGGGTCAACGACGGCTGGACGCAGCTCAGCACCCAGGGCGGCCGGTTGATCCATCGCTACGACAGCGCTGGGCCGGGAAACGTCGTGCAACTGGCCCGGTTACGGATCGACGGGGTGCACACCAGACGGGTCACGGTCACGCTCGGATTCGGCGCGCACCCGGTCGAAGCGGTGCACGTCGCACAGTCCGCACTGCACAAGGGATTCGTCACCGCTGTGGCACGGTACGCGGCGGAGTGGCGCCGATACCTGTCCTCGCTGCACCCGGCTCCGGCGAGCCTGTCCGACCACCACGAGCGGGCGCTGTACACCGCGTCGCTGACGGTACTGGCGGCGTCGGAGGACAAGCGCAATCCCGGAGCCTTCATCGCCTCGCCGTCGATGCCATGGGCCTTCGGGTTCGACCGCGCCATCGCACCCACCACCGGCTCGTATCACCTCGTTTGGCCGCGCGACCTCTACCATGTCGCGACGGCGCTGCTGGCCGCCGGTGACCGCGCCGCCGCCGGCCGGGCGTTGGACTACCTGATGCGGGTACAACAACCCGACGGCCACTGGGCGCAGAACACGACGGTCGGCGGAACCCCGTACTGGACGAGTGTCCAACTCGACGAGGTGGCGGCTCCAATGCTGCTGGCCTGGCTGCTGGACAGGGACGACGACGCGACCCTGGACGGCCTTGTCCGCGGCGCGGAGTTCCTGCTGTCCTACCGCGGTGACGGCTATGCCGCGCCCTACACCCAGCAGGAACGGTGGGAGAACCAGAGCGGGTACTCGCCGGCGACCACCGCCTCCGCGATAGCCGGACTAGTGTGTCTCGCCGACTTGCTCAGCCGCGCCGGTCGGGCCACCAACGCCGCGAGGTACCTCGCGGTCGCGGACCGCTGGCAGTCCGAAGTAGACAGTTGGACCGCCACCTCGACAGGACCTTGGTCACCGCGACCGTACTACCTCCGTCTCACCAAGGACGGCAGGCCCGATGCCGCGACGGCCTACTCGTTGGGCGACAACAATCCTGGCACGGTTGACCAGCGGACCGTGGTGGATCCGAGCTTCCTGGAACTGGTGCGGCTTGGCGTCAAGCGGGCCGATGATCCGTTGGTGCGCGACACGATAGCCGTGGTAGACGCGCGACTGGGCGTGCGCACCCCCGCCGGCGAGCACTGGCACCGGTTCACCGGCGACGGCTACGGCGAGCAGTCCGATGGCCGGCCGTGGGACGTCAACCGCCCCGACGTCGGACGCACGTACGGCCGGCTGTGGCCGATCTTCGCCGGTGAGCGGGGCGAGTACGAACTGCTGACGGGCGACAAGCCGGCGGCCAGACAACGACTGCGGTCGATGGCGGCCACCGCGAGCGACACACTCATGCTGCCCGAGCAGGTGTGGGACGACCGGCCTCCCGCGGGTGCCGGCACCACGCGGTCCGGCACGCCGACGACCTCAGCCATGCCGCTGGCGTGGACGCACGCGCAGTACGTACGGCTGGCGTGGTCGATCCAGCTTGGCTCGCCCGTGGAACGACCTGCCGTCGTCGCCCAGCGGTACGCCGACAGCTGATCATGTGTGGTTGACCACCAACAGCCTCCCCTGTGCCAGCGATCGCCCAGACCGTAGCGGCGGTGTTCCCGAAGGCCGTCTTCGGCTAGCCTGCTCGGCGAGCGTGGTGTCGGGAAGCCGGTGTGAATCCGGCGCGGTCCCGCCACTGTGACCGGGGAGCCGTCCCCGACCAGGCAAGCCACTGGGTGCGAACCCGGGAAGGCACGGAGACGGCGGTGATCCGGGAGCCAGGAGACCGGCCACGCGAGAAGGACACGCGTCACACGGAGGATGTGATGGCTGCTCACCGGACCTGTTCGCGCCCAAGTACTCGACCGGGCCCACCCCGGTGATCTCGTTCGTCGGCGCCGGCCCCGGCGCCCCCGACCTGATGACCTTCCGTGGTGCTGACCGGCTGGCTCGTGCCGACGTCGTCGTCTGGGCTTCTTCGCTCGTGCCGGCCGACGTGCTCGCGCACGCCAACCCGGCCGCGGAACGGCACGACTCGGCCGGCATGACGCTGGAAGACGTGCTCGCGGTGTACCAGGCGCATCCCGGCGCCGCGATCGTTCGGCTGCACTCCGGCGATCCCACGGTCTACGGGGCGATCGCCGAGCAGATCGACTGGTGCCGGCGGGCAGGGCGAGAGTACGAGATCGTGCCGGGGGTGGGCTCGCTCGGCGCGGCCGCGGCGGCGATCGGACGCGAGCTCACCGTTCCCGCCGTCGCGCAGAGCGTGGTGCTGACCCGTCTCGGCGGCGGACGGACGGCCGCCTCGATGCCGCCGGGCGAGACCGTGGCGGCGTTCGCCAGACACCGCACGACGATGGCGGTCTACCTGTCGGCGCAACGTCCGGCACAGGTACAGGCCGAGCTCCTTGATGGCGGACAGGGATATCCACCGGGAACACCGGCCGTGGTGGTGGCGAAGGCGAGTTGGCCCGATGAGGTCGTGATCACTACGACGGTCGGTGAACTGGCCGCCGAGCTCACGGCCTCCGGCATCCGCACCGCCGCACTGATTCTGGTCGGCGATGCCCTTGCCGGGGGTCCGCCGGCGGACACGGAGATCCCTCGAACCCGGCTGTACCACCCGGCGTACTCACACGGCTGCCGTCGCCGCTCGGCGGAGGGCAGCACGCGGGGACGGCCGATCCCCGCCGACAAGCGGAGGCGGCCGTGACCGGGTTGCTCACGGTGGTTGGGTTGGGTCCAGGCGGGACGGCACACCGCACGGAGGCAGCCGTGACCGCAGTGCGACAGGCCGAGGTGGTGCTCGGCTACGCGCCCTATCTCGATGGATGCGCCGACCTGCTCGGCCCGGAACAGACCGTGGTGCGGGGCAGGATGACCGAGGAGGGGCTGCGGGCGGCGCAAGCGGTGGAGTTCGCGGCGACCGGGCGCCGGGTCGCCCTGGTGTCCTCGGGTGATGCCGGTGTCTACGGCATGGCCACGTTGGCGCTCAGTGCCGTCGCCGAGCTCGATCCCGGTACGCGGCCACGGGTCGAGGTGCTGCCCGGCGTCACGGCGGCGCTGGCCGCCTCGGCCGTGGCCGGCGCGCCGCTGGCTCATGACTTCGCCTGCCTGACCCTGTCCAGCCTGCTCACACCGTGGGCGGAGGTGGAGCGCCGGCTGCGTGCGGTGGCCGCCGCCGACCTCGCGCTCGCGCTGTACAACCCGCGGTCGAACGGCCGAGAGTGGCAGCTGGACAGGGCGCGCGAGGTGGTGCTCGAGCACCGGCCGGGGGCGACCCCGGTGGCACTGGTCACCGATGCCACCAGGGCCGAACAGCGGGTCGCGCTGACCACCCTGGACGACATGGACTGCTCGTCGGTCGGCATGACCACCACCGTGCTCATCGGGTCGTCGACAACGCGCCGGATCGGCGACTGGCTGGTGACCCCGAGGAGCGCCCTGCCGGGGAGCACGACGTGACAGTGCACCTTGTCGGTGCCGGCCCGGGTGATCCCGGTCTGCTGACCCGCCGCGCGGCCGAGTTGCTCGCCACGGCTGAGGTCGTGGTCTACGACCGGCCGTCGATGGGCCCCATCCTCGCGCTGGCATCAGCCACCGATCTGCGCTGTGTCGGCAAGGCCGGCGGACGGCCCGCGCTGCCACAGCACGAGGTCAACACGATGCTGATCGAGCTGGCCCGCACCGGTCTCGAGGTGGTGCGGCTCAAGGCGGGCGATCCGTTCGTGGTGTCCCGGGGCGGTGAGGAGGCCATGGCACTCGCCGCGGCCGGCGTGGAGTTCACCGTGGTGCCAGGGGTTTCCGCAGCCGTGGCCGCACCGGCTCTCGCCGGAGTCCCGGTGATGGTGCGGCAGGTCGCCACCACACTCACGGTGATCGCCGGCAACGACGATCCACAACACCGCCAGCGCGTCGACTGGGACGCGGTGGCCCGGCTCGGCGGAACCGTGGTGATCCTGACCGGCCGGTCCGCGCTGCGGCGGATCGCCGCCGACCTGCGGGCGGCGGGGATGCCGGCGGACACCCCCGTCACGGCGGTCAGCGCGGCGAGCCGGCCGGCGCAGCGCAGGACGACCGGCACTTTGGCCGCCCTGCCCGACCTGCGGCTGCCCCCGCCGGTGACCTTCGTCATCGGCGAGACGGCTGGCATGGACCTGGTCTCGGAGGCTCGGGAGGCACGCGGTGCACATACCTGACGGATTCGTCAACGCCCCGGTGTGCGTCGCCGGCGGCCTGCTCGCGGTTGGTGGACTCGCCGTGTGCGTCCGGCGAGTGGGCACGTCGATGCGCACTCCGGGCGGGAGTGCCGTGGGTGGTAGCGACATTCCGCTCGCCGGCCTCGCCGCCGCCTTCTTCCTCGTGCTGGAGGCACCGATCTTCCCCATCGGCGTCGGCACCGGCGGCCACCTGCTCGGCGGCACACTGGCGGTGGCCCTGCTCGGTCCGTGGCTCGGGCCGGTGGTGGTCTCCGTGGTGCTCGTGGTGCAGGCTCTGTTCGCCGGCGACGGCGGTGTCACCGCGCTCGGTGTCAACGTGGTCAACATGGCGCTGCTGCCCGCGCTCGTCGGATACCCGCTGCTGATCGGGTCGGCCAGGGTCCTGACAAGGATCCTCGGCCGCGCCAGGCTCGCCGTGGTGGTGGGCTGCGCTGTGGCGGCGGTCGTCTCGGTCCTCGCCGGCGCGGTGCTCTACAGCCTTGAGTACGCCGTCGGCGGCGCGGCCGACGTGCCAGCCGGCACGGTGGCGGCGGCCACGATCGGCACCTACGCGGTGATCGCCCTGTTCGAGGGGCCGGTCACCGGCCTCGTGGTCGCGGCCTTGTTGCGGCTGCGCCCCGACTTGGTCCGGGTCGGCCGACACCTCACCAAGGCGCCGGCCGCATGAGTGGAGCGGCACACCGTCCCGGTGCCCAGCCGGTGGTCGCGGCGGACACCGCGCTGCACCGCGCACCGCCGCAGTGCAAGGTGGCGGCCACGGCTGTGTGCGTGCTGTTCGTCGCCTGCACGCCGACCGGAGTGTTGTGGCCCTATCTCGGTTACGGCGCACTGCTCGTCGGCACCGCGGTGATCGCGGCGGTCCCGGCGCGGGCGCTGCTGCGGAGACTGGTCGTGGAGATCCCGTTCGTGTTCTTCGTTGTGCTGTTGCCGTTTCTCGCCTCGGGCCCGACCGTCGGCGTGCTTGGCGTCCGGCTGTCGTTGGCTGGCATCGCGTCGGCAGTCGCGATCGTGCTGAAGGCCAGCTTCGGTCTGCTCGCCACGGGACTGCTCGCGGCGACGACTCCGCTCCCCGAGGTGATCGCCGGTCTGGAGCGGTTGAGGGCACCCGTGATCGTCACGGCGATCGCATCGTTCATGGTGCGCTATGGCGAACTGCTGAACTCCGAACTGGCGAGACTGCGGACGGCACGGGTGTGCCGGGGGGCCGACCAACGGTGGCTGTGGCAGGTGGCCGATGTCGCCGGCTGTGTCGGCGCCTTGTTCGTGCGTGCCTTCGAGCGCGGCGAGCGGGTGTATCTCGCGATGCTCTCCCGCGGCTACACGGGATCGCTTCCACCGACGCTGACCGGCGCCGCGGCCTCTCGCTTCGCCTGGCTCACCGCGCTGGCGGTGCCCGCCGTGTTCGCCGGGCTGGCCGCGGCGGGGTGGGTTACCAGGTCATGAACTCACCTGCATTGATGCTGCTCGGTCACGGCAGCCGGGACGCCGAGGGGGTCGAGGAGTACTGGGCCCTGGCCAACACGCTCAGGGCGAGCGCCCCGGAGCTCAGCGTCGGCTGCGGATTCGTGGAACTGGCCGAGCCTGGCGTTGACGCGGCAATTGACGACCTGGTGGCCGGCGGGGCGGACGACATCGTCGTCGTACCGCTCGTGCTGTTCGCGGCGGGGCACCTGAAGAATGATGGGCCGGCGGCGACGGCACGGGCCCGGCGCCGGCACCCGTCCGTTCGCCTCAGACTGGCGAGGGACCTCGGCATCGAGCCAGTGCTGCTTTCCCTTGCCGCGGACCGGATCAGGGCCGCCGCCGGCGACACCAATCCCGACGAACTCGGCGTCGCCCTGATCGCCCGCGGATCGTCCGATCCGGACGCGTGCGCGGATCTGTGGAAGGTCGGCCGGCTGCTGGCCGACGGCCGCGGACTCGGCACGATCGAACCCGGTTTCGTGTCGTTGGCACGGCCGGCCGTGCCCGAGGCGATGGAGCGCTGCCGCCTGCTCGGCGCGAGGACGATCGTGGTCAGCCCGTTCTTCCTGTTCACCGGCCTGTTGGTGCGACGGATCCATCGGCAGGCCGCGGACTGGGCCGCCCGGCACCCCGAGGTCACCGTGCGCGGCGGGCCGCACCTCGGCCCGGACCCCACGCTGGTCCGGCTGATCCTGGCGCGGTACCACGAGGCACTGCACTCCGATGTGCGGATGAACTGCGACCTGTGCGCCTACCGGGTGCGAATGCCGGGCCACGAGGGCAAAGTCGGGCTGCCGATCTCGCTGTCCCCACACGGCGACGCGCCGGCGCGCGGCGGACGACGCGCCCGCAGGGCTGTTCGGGTGCCGGCACCCGCACCGGCCATCGAAGTCAGGGCGGGCAGGTTCCTTCCGCCGTCGTCCGCGCCTGGCGAGGTTCCCGCCGTCGAGATGCGTGCGGTCAGTTTCGCCTATCCCGACGGCACCGAGGCACTGTCCGGTGTGGACCTTCGCGTCGGACGTGGCGAGCGGATCGCCGTGCTCGGCCCCAACGGTGCCGGCAAGACCAGCCTCGTGCTCCAGCTCAACGGTGTGCTCACCCCGGCCTCCGGGGAGATCCTGATCGGCGGCACCAGGGTCGGTCCCCGGACACTGCGAGAGATACGGCGCAGAGTGGGTGTCGTCTTCCAGGATCCCGACGACCAGCTGTTCACTCCCACTGTCGGCCGGGACGTCGCGTTCGGCCCCGCCCACCTCGGGCTGGCAGGCGAGGCGCTGACGGAACGGGTCGCGCAGGCCCTGTCCTACGTCGGGCTCGGTGACCTCGCCGACCGGCCACCGCACCGGCTGTCCCTCGGCCAGCGCCGGCGTGCCGCCGTGGCCACCGTGTTGGCGATGCACCCGGAGATCCTGGTGCTCGACGAGCCGTCGTCCACCCTCGACCCCGCCGCCCGCAGGGACTTCGCCGACCTGGTCAAGCGGCTTGGTATGACGACCCTGCTCGTGACCCACGACTTGCCATACGCACTGGAACTGTGCCAGCGCGCCGTGGTGCTCGACCGCGGCCGGATCGTCGCTGACGGCCCGACAAGGGAAATCCTCGCCGACACCGGGTTCCTGAGCGCACACCGGCTCGAACTGCCCGCCGGTTTCAGCCCATGGGGAGGTTAACCGTGACGTCACCATCCCGTCTCGTGCCGCGTCTTGTCGCGGTGATGGTCACACTTCTGGTGGTGTTCGCGCCGCCCGCACTCGCGCACGACTCCGACGACGACACACCGCCGGGTCTGGTCGGCGACCTCCGCAGCAGCCTGCTCGAGTCGACTCTTCCGCCGGGTGTCGAGGTCAGGCTGCTGGAGAATGGCGAGGCGCTGTGGCTGCGCAACACCGGCCGCACCCCGGTGATCGTGTTCGACGACGAGGGCGGAAGTCGCTATCTAGTCGGCCCGCAGGGGCTTGCCGTGAACGACGCGCTGCCGGTGCGGGATCCGGACGGTGACCGGGACCGTCCACACCAGCCGCCCGCGCCCGTGGGCCAACCCCGATGGCGGTGGCTCTCCCACGACTCGACCGTGCAGTGGCAAGACCACACCACTCAGTGGGATCAGGGCACACCACCCGCGGCCGCCGAGCAGGGACGCGACCATCTGATCAGGGCATGGCAGGTCGGGCTGCGACAGGACGGGAGACCATACGAGATCCGCGGCGAATGGCGGTGGATCCCAGGCCCGTCCCCGCTGCCCTGGATCGCGCTCACCGCACTGATGGCTGTCGGCGTCGCGTTGCTGGCAAGGTCGCGCCGGAAGTGGCTGCTCGCCGTGCCGATGGTCGTGTTGGTGACGGCGGGCGCGTCGCACGCCACGGCCATGATCCTGGGGCGGGACGCGGAGAACGCCGGCGTTGTGCTGTTGCACGACTATCTGCCCGTGTTGGCGGCGCTGCTGATCGGTCTCTCCTCGATCGTGCTGCTCGCGGCAGGCTTGCGCAATGCCCGCTGGTTCGCCACGCTGGCCGCGGCCGGCCTTGGCGCCAAGGCGCTGGTGCTGGACTCGGCGGTGTGGTGGAGCTCGACAAGCGTGGTCGCGGTGCCGGTCGCTCTCGACCGGTTCACCGTCGCGGTCTCAGCCGGGATCGCGGTCGGCCTGGTGGTCGCCCTTCTGACGTGGCCGGCGGCGAGCGGATCGGCCGGTGCCACGCCGCCGCCGCGTTGACGGAGTGTTTCCGCACCCGAGGTGTGCCTAGGTGTTGGGTGATTACTACACTGCGTTGAGCAACCGCTGACTGTCGTCCAGCGACCACCGAGGTGTGCCATGCTTGACCGTCCGAGTTGGGCTCCCAAGCACATCGATCTGGACAAGCCCAGCTCCGCCCGGATCTACAACTACCTGCTCGGCGGTGCGTGCAATGCCGCGTCGGATCGGGCCGTCGCCAGGGAGCTGCTGGCGATAACGCCGGAGATTCGGGACATGGCCAGGGTCAACCGGGCGTTCCTGCGCCGTGTCGTGCCGTTCCTCGTCCACTCGGGTGTTCGCCAGTTCCTCGACATCGGCTCGGGCATTCCCAACGTCGGCAACGTGCACGACGTCGCGCAGCAGCTGGATCCCGAGTGTCGGGTCGTCTACGTCGACAACGACCCCATCGCGATCGCGCACAGCGAACTGCTCATCCAGGGCAACGAGCGCGCCGGCACCGTGACGGCTGACTTCCGTGACCCCGACTCCATCCTCCGTTCTCCCACCGTCACCGGACTGCTCGATTTCGACGAACCCGTGGCGATCCTGCTCATCCTGATGCTGCACTACGTTTCCGACTCGGACGGTCCGGGACGGCTGCTGGCCCACTACCGTGACGCGCTGCCGTCAGGAAGCTACATCGCCCTGACGCATCCGACTCGCGTCGACTTCGAAGGATTCGACAAGGTCTTCTCGATCGCCCAGAGCACAGTGGACGACATCACGGTCCGTTCCTATGACGAGATAGTCGCTCTGACCGACGGCTTCGAGCTGGTCGAACCGGGTGTGGTCTTCGTACCCCAGTGGCGTCCCGAATCACCGCTGGACGTGGGCGAGTATCCGGAGAAGTCGATCGTCTACGGCGCGGTCGCCAGAAAAACGTAGTGCTGCGGAGATGAGCGAGGCACCCTACGTGGACGAGGCCGGGACGGTACCATCCGAACCGGACGCCCCGCCGCCGCGTATCCTGCCGACAGTGCCCGTGACCGAAGACCACGTTTCCGCTGCCGACCTGGACGCCTTCGCCCAGGAGTGGGCCACGGCCATCATCGACACCAGCTATGTGCCGATGTCCCGTGCCGAGATCGAGGAGTTCCTGCTCGAGCTGTCCGGCAA
>JAFAZC010000130.1 GCA_019239965.1 Kutzneria sp.
CGACGCCCTCGCGGCCGCCCCAGAAGACGAAGACGCGCGTGCCCAACTCGGCGGCCAGGTCGAGGACGCGCATGACCTTCTGCGTGGCGAAGGCGCGAACGGCCGGGTCGGTGCTGGTGAAGGCGCCGTCCTTGAAGACCGGGTGCGTGAACAGGTTCGTGGTCGCCATCGGTACCACGAGCCCCGTCTCGTCCAGTGCGGCGCGGAATCGCTTGACGTGTCGCGCACGGGCATCGTCGTCGCTGCCGAACGGAATCAGGTCGTTGTCGTGGAACGTCACCCCCCACGCGCCGAGGTCGGCCAGCCTGTGCACGGCCTCCACCGGATCGAGAGCGGGGCGGGTCGGATCACCGAACGGATCAGCGGCCCGCCAGCCCACGGTCCACAGTCCGAAGCTGAACTTGTCAGCCTTGGTCGGTTCGAGGGTCATCCCGCCTCCCTGGTGAGCTTCTCTGACGCCGGGACGACCATACTGTCATCACAAGCCAATCAACATACTTCGGTCGGTGCCGAAACGTGCGACACCTACGGTCACGGCATGACCGAGAACACCAACACCAACACCAACCCAGGTGAGGTCGTCGTCGCCGGCGTCGAACGGATCCTCGTACTCGCCCGGACCTGGCTGGCATGGGACGGGCGGCCGAGGCTGGCTGAGGGCGGCGAGCGTCTCTACACACCACACAAGGCGATTCGTCGGCACACCCACCACCTGATCGACCACCTCGCCGAGATCGAAGCTCTGCTCGGCGGGCATTCCAGCCGGCCGGACGAATGGCGTGGCAGTTCCGTGACGGTGGCCGGCGACTGGGCCCCCTTCACCGAACCGGACCTGAACGAAGCGGAACAGTGCCTGCCTCGGTTGGCGGACCTGTACGTGCAACGGTTGGCCGCCGCTGGCCCTGACGAGTGGGACAAGCCGTGGGATTCGCATTGGACGCTTCGCGGTATCGCGGAACACGTCGGCAAGCCGTGGTATGCCGAACAAGTCGGCGACCTCTTGCGATCCACCGGGCCGCGGTAAGTGCGGGCACCCCTCGCGTGGCGCCCGCACGGCTTTCCGCGATGGGCTAGCGGTTACACGTCGGCTCGTCGCGGTGACCATGAGCATTCCCGTGGCCACCAGACCAAGAAGGGTGATCACCGCCCCTGCCACGACGTTGTTCCAGACGACGCCCACGGTGTCGGGGCCAATGACCCATGGCGTGATGATCTGTCAGACACCAAGGACGACCATCGCCCAGCTCATGCGGTAACTTCTGGCCGGCACGGCTGCCAACCCGTAGCCCAGCACGGCCACCGCGATACCGATGATCAGGTTGTCGATGGTGAGACAGGGGTGCACGGCATCGAAGCGCACCACCCATGGGGAAATGGTGGTGTACAGGCCTGCGAGCAGAACCAGCCCGTCGACAACCGACGCCGATGGCCCATCGAGCACACGTGCGTAGCGCTCGCGCATCTCGGATACGTCCGGATACGAGTCAAGGTCGACCACGGACCGGGGGATGCCAGCCATGATTCGGCCTCCCTTCCCGTGAAACTGCTGTATTGTGCTGACTTCTTCTGACCACCCGGGCCGCAAACACCTAATCGGCGCCGCGACGATCCGTGGATCACAGTTGCTGGAGGGCACAGTGGTGCAGCGCGAACGTCGTATACGCAGCGACACAAACGCGCTACCGGTCGTGTCAAACGACGCACGGTGAGCACGCCTGGGTGATGGGGCCTGGCGGTGGTTTCTGTCGAAGAGCACCTGGGTAAGCGTTGCACGAGGCAGGAGTTGTCGACTGAACGATCGCCCTGCCTTTGACTGGGAGGTGTTGGTTTTGTCAGACGGTCGTGTCGTTGTGGTCACCGGGGCCAGCGGGGGGATCGGCCGGGCCGCGGCGCGGGCGTTCGGGCGGCGCGGGGACCGTGTGGCCCTGCTGGCCCGCGGTGAAAAGGGCCTTGCCGCCGCGGCGGACGAGATCACGGCTGAGGGCGGACGGGCATTGCCGATCTCGGTGGACACAGCCGACTATGCGGCGCTCGCCGACGCGGCGCAACGGGTGGAAGCGGAGCTCGGACCGATCGAGGTGTGGGTAAACGACGCGTTCACCTCGGTGTTCGCCCCGTTCACTGAGATCTCGCCTGAGGAGTTCAAGCGGATCACCGAGGTCACCTACCTCGGCTACGTCTATGGCACACGGGTCGCGCTGGACCGGATGCTGCCACGCGGACGGGGAGCGATCGTGCAGGTCGGCTCGGCGTTGGCGTACCGGGGGATCCCGCTGCAGTCGGCCTACTGCGGCGCCAAGCATGCGATCCAGGGCCTGCATGACTCACTGCGGTGCGAGTTGTTGCACGACAAAGCCGGGGTGCACGTGACCATGGTGCAGATGCCGGCGGTGAACACGCCCCAATTCGACTGGGTGCTCAACCGGTTGCCGCACCACGCGCAGCCAGTGCCGCCGATCTATCAGCCGGAGATCGCGGCGAAGGCGATCCTCTACGCCGCCGACCATCCGCGTCGGCGTGAGTACTGGGTGGGCACGAGCACGGTCGGCACGCTGCTGGCAAGCAAGATCGTGCCGGGGTTGTTGGACCGCTACTTGGCCCGCACCGGCTATCGAGCGCAGCAGACCCCACAGCCACGCGACCCGGATCAGCCGACCAATCTCTGGCAGCCGGCCGACGACTCCGCGGGCGAGGACTTCGGCGCCCACGGCCGGTTCGACGATCACGCAGCGGCGCGCAGTCCACAGCTGTGGGCGGCGCAGCACCGCGGTCTGCTCGCCGGGGTCGCCGCCACCCTGCTCGCGGTGGGCCTCGTGGTGCGGCGCGCGAGTACCTGACAGCGGCAACGGCCAACACCCGGCGGCGATCCGGTGGGAAATGTCCGTGCGTCGACCGCGGGGTTGCTGCCAGTATCTCCGGCGTGACCAAGGCGTCAGGCGTGCGAATCAAGTGGGGGGACCTACCAGGCCACGTCCAGCGCGCCGTGGAATCGATCCTCGGCGACACCGTGGTCGACGCGGTGTCACAAGCCGGCGGATTCTCGCCCGGAACGGCGGACCGGGTCCGCACCGTCCACGGACGACGAGCGTTCGTGAAAGCGGTGAGCCCCGCGCAGAACGCACACACCCCCGATATGCACCGCAGAGAAGCGTGCGTCACGGCGGAAATGCCCCACTGGGCTCCGGTCCCCAGACTGCTCGGCTGCCATGATGACGGCACCTGGGTCGCGCTGGTGCTGCAGGACATCGAGGGCCGCCACCCGACCACGCCGTGGCGGACCGACGAACTGCGACGGGTGCTGACGGTACTCGACGAGTTCGCGGCCAAGTCGACACCCTCACCGCTGTCCGATGCGGCCGCAGCGAAAGACACGCTCGCCAGGAACTTCGGCGGCTGGCGGAGGATCGCGATCGATCCTCCGCCCGACCTGTCCGCATGGACTGAGCGGCACCTGGACGAGCTCTGCTCGTTGGCAGATCGGGCGGTGGCCGTACTGGCTGGTGACACCCTCGTGCACACCGATCTTCGTGCGGACAACATCCTGCTGGGCACGGATGACACGGTGACCGTAGTCGACTGGCCGGCGGCCTGCCGGGGACCGTCCTGGCTGGACACTGTCCTGCTACTGGCCAATGTCCAGCTCCATGGCGGCCACGACACGCGGAGACTGCTCACCCAGCGAGCCATCGCACACGGCGCGGATCGTGACGATCTGCTCACCGTGCTGATCGCACTGGCCGGATACTTCGCCGATTAC
Source organism: Kutzneria sp. (assembly GCA_019239965.1). Lineage (GTDB taxonomy): Bacteria > Actinomycetota > Actinomycetes > Mycobacteriales > Pseudonocardiaceae > Kutzneria. The sequence goes on from JAFAZC010000130.1 coordinate 3,758, forward strand.
GCACGGCGGCCAGCGCCGCCCGGTCTGCCGACTCTGCGCGCATTCCAGCGCGTTCAGGCCGACGCTCTCCTGTCCTGGTTCCAGGAGGAATGGGCTGACGGGGGCAGGCCCACCGGCGACAGAACGCTCTAATAGCACGAATGAGTGATCATGTGTCGCCCATTCGTGCGACGGGAGCGCTGCTACGGTCTACCGTCGCGGTCAACTGGCTGTCCTCATCAGACAGTTCAGTGACTCGCAGTCTGCTGTCCCCCAGGAGAGGAACCACTGGAATGTGTGCCGCGGACCTGGCCGCCCTCCCGCGGGCGCGGCCGAGACCACACGCCGATTCATGAGTTCCGTCATGCTGGACACCACGGCGGGCGCGGCGTTGGCCGGTTGCGCGCCCGCGCTGAGGCTGCGTGACGACATTGCCGCCGAGCCCGCGACACCGCTGAGGGTGGCCGTCACCGGGCCGGGCGGTTCGGGCAAGACCGCCTTGCTGGACGCGGTGGCGGCGCAGTATCGGCGGGCTGATGTACCGGTCGTGCGTGACATCGGGCCGAGTGAGCCCGCACCCGGCTGCGCGGTGCTGGTGGATGACGCACACCTGCTCGCCGACGCCGACCTGGAGCGACTGCGTGGCCTGGCGGCGAATCCGGCGGCACGGCTGGTCGTGGCCTTTCGGCCGTGGCCGTGTTCCCCCGCGCTGACCGCGGTCGTCACCCTCCTGAGCCGGGGGCGCCCACCGGTGGTGCTTGGCCATTTGGATCGGCTGGCCGTGGCTGCCCGGTCCTCCGCGATTCTCGGCCACCAAGCACCGGACGCGCTTGCCGACACGGTGATGGCCTACACGGGCGGGCTTCCGGTTCTCGTCGACCGCATGGTCACGGCGCTGGCGGACTTCGGCGATGTCGGCGGGGGCGCCGACGCCATGGCGCCGCTGCCGAGTGGTGTCGTCGAGCAGTTCCGGGCCGACCTCGGCCAACTCGACCAACGGGTGCGCGATGCACTGCTGGCCCTGGCGCTGGACGCCGAGCTGGACGTCGAGGTGTTGGCGGAGTTGCTCGGTGTCGAGCTGTCCGAGGCGACCGATGCCGTGGACGGCACGATTGCGACCGGCTGGCTGACCGACGAGGGCGCGCTCGTGGAGATGGCGCGTCAGGCGATCCTGCGGCTGACGCCGGCGGTCAGGGCCGAGGCCGTCCTGCAGAGGATGGCCAGGATGTACCTGAGCCGTCCGGGGTCGCTGCTGTCCGCCGGCTGCCGCCTGCTGGATGCGGGGGCGAAAGGCACGGGCGTGGCCGCTGTCCTTGAGGCGGCGGGCGATGAGGCCATGGCGGATTCGCCCGCGCTGGCCGCCAGACTGTTCGGCGCGGCCGCTGACGCCGGCGCTCCGGCGATTCGGCTGGCGGCGCGCAGGGCGGAAGCCGCCGCCCTGACCGGGGAGCTGGACGCCGCACTGCGATTCGCCGACCAGGTGGTGGCCGAGCCACAGGCAGCCGACCGAGCCCGCGGTGCACTGGTCGCGGCCGCTGTCCTGGCCCATCGTGGACTGCTGCCTCGCAGCGTCGAGCTGTACCGATGGCTGGGCACCGCCACGCCCGGCGGGAGGACGCCGATTTCGGTGCCGGCGCTGATCGGCACCGGTGACCTCGACGAGGCGCGTTCGGTGCTCGCGGACGCCGGAGCCGATCTGCCGCCGACACTGCGTCAAGGGGCGGAAACCCTGATGGCTCAGGGCGTCCACGAGACTCTCAGCGGTTCTCCCGCGGTGGCGCTTTCCCGGCTGACCAGGGCCGCCGCGATGGTGGAGCCGTCTGGGCGGACCACACTGCTGCCCGACACTCCCGCCGCGCTGGCCGCGGTGGTCGCCCTGCACTGCGGTGAGCTGGAGATCGCGGACTCGGTGCTCAGCCGCGCGGTGGCAGCCGAACTTGGCGGTGCGCCCGCGGCGGTCAGGCACCGGCTGCTGCGCGCCTGGATCGCGATGCAGCGCGGTCGCTTGACGCTGGCGCACACGATGCTCGAGGAAGCAGCGCCACGGGGAGTGCGGCTGGAACCCCGTGACGAACTCGTCGCCGCCGCACTGCAGGTCGGCATCGCACGCCGTGGTGGCGACCTGACCGGGCGCTCGGACATGTGGACCAGAGCCAGAGAGGCCACCCTCCGGTACCCCGTCGACCTCTACATGTTGCAACCACTCGGTGAGCTTTCCGTTGCCGCGGCACGCCTGGCGGAGAGGACCTGGCTGACTCCGTATCTGGAGCAGGCGCAAGGGCTGCTGGACCAGCTAGGTCGACCCGTGCTGTGGACGGCGCCGATGCACTGGTTCGGTGTCCAGGCGGCCATCGCCGCGGAGGCCCCACCGGAGGCCAAGAAGCATGCGGCCGCCTTGGCCGCGGCCGGGCAACACAGTCCCTACGCGGCGACACTCGCCGCTGCCGCCCAGTGCTGGCTGACGATGCTCGCGGGGAAGATCGACCCCGTGTCCGTGGCGTCCGTGGCTCGCAGGCTGGACGTGGTCGGTCTGAGTTGGGACGGAGCACGGCTTGCCGCACAAGCCGCGATCCGGACCACTGACCGAGCGGCCATGAGCATGCTGCTCGGCTGCGCCCGGTCGGTGAACACGGCGCCGTTGTCGAACCCGCAACCGCCTGCGGCACAACCTGAGCCGCACGAAACCAGCCGGGGAGTGCTGAGCCCGCGTGAGGTCGAGGTGGCCCGGCTGATTCTCGCCGGGTTCACCTACAAGCAGGCCGGAGAGCGGCTGTTCATCACCGCCAAGACCGTTGAGCACCATGTCGCGAGAATGCGCGCCAGGCTGGGCTGTGCGTCTCGTGGTGAGCTGTTTGACCGGCTGCGACGGCTGCTGGCCGACCACGACGGACAGTAAGGAGCCGGCTCGGTCCCCTTCGCTCTTGGGGTGACCGAGCCGGCTCGTCCTGCGGATCGGAATGGCTGGCGTTCTCCCGAACCGCGACCGCTGGACTGCTCTTACAGGTGAATGCCGCCGTGAAGCAGGTCGAGGTTGTTGTCGGACAACACGTGGTCGACGTTGATCAGCCCGGTCTGGTTGTCACCGTAGATGTTGCCACCGTGCACGTCGTGTGAGTCCACGTCGTGGTCACCGTGCGGTTCGACCGGGCCGTGCGGCTGCACGGTGGTGTCGTGCGAGTCGGTGTTGTGGGTGTTCACCGTGCTCGCGGAGCTGGCGTTGTGGGAGTCCACCGCGGTGCTGGTGTTGTTGCTGTTGGTGGCGTTGTGGGAGTCGACGTGGGTGTTGTTGCTGTTGGTGGCGTTGTGCGAGTCGACGTGGGTGTTGTTGCTGTCGGTGGTGTTGTGGGAGTCGATGCTCGTGTTGTGCGAGTCGGTGTTGTGGGAGTCGACCGTGCTGGTGTTGTGGGAGTCCACCGTGCTGATGTTGTGCGAGTCGGTCTGCACGGTCGTGCCGCCGTTGCCGGTGACAGCCACGTTGCCGGAGCCAAATCCACCGATGGTCGCGTGCGTCGAGTTGTCGTCGACGTGTCCGTTGCCGAAGTTCGTCGCGCCGTCACCGTTGTGCACCTCGTTGCCGCTGCTGGCGTGGTTGCCGGAGCCGACCGCGTTGCCGGTGCCGGTGACGTCGTTGTCGCCGGACACGGTGGTGGCGTGGTTGTCGAAGCTCTGGTTCACGTCACCGTCGGCCCAGATGTTCTGGTGCACCGAACTATCGACCGTGGTGTTGTGGCTGTCCGTGTAGGAGTAGTTGGTGGTGATGTACTGGATCTGGCGGATCGCCGCCTCGAGGTGGCTCTCACCCGGCAGCACGGTCACCGGCGGGGCGTGGTGGATCACGGGTGCACCCTGGCCGGTCGGGGTGGTGCACTGCACGGAGTCGGCCACAAGGGGCAGCGCGTCATGAACGTCCTGCGCGCACAGGCCCCCGAAGCCGTGCTGCTGCAGAACCTGCTGCGGGTCGTTCCGGAATTCCGCCTGAGCCTGCGGATCCCCGAGCAGCCTCAGGATGAAGTCCAGCAGGCTGAACCCTGTGGTGGTCATGTGAGTTTCCAATTCTGTGAGGGGGAGCATCGGAGATAGTTCCAACGCTGGAAATGACATTAGGGGGGTGGGAGGAGTTCGTCGTCGGGGATTGTCCCGGGATTTGCCGAACCCCGTTCGGGGATCCGCAGGGCGTCCCGGTGGGCGATTAGGGGGCCACCCCCGGCGTGGCCCCATGAATCAGAAAGATATTCAGGGTTTCTTCGTCGTGGTCGGGGCCGACGTAGCGGCTGGGGCCGTCGGGGCGGCCGTGGATGCCGACGTTGGTGTCGGATTCGACCTCGTGTCGACGGTGGTGCTCGGAGCGGTTGTCGGAGCCGCGGTCGCAGTGGTGGTCGGCGCGGCACTGGGGGAGGTCGACGGATTCGGATTGTGGGGGGTGGGCTGGCCCGCGGAACTCGGCTGCGCGTTCGGCGCGGCGTTCGGGCTCGACGCGCCCGCGTCCCCACTGGCGTGCTGTGCCGCGGTGCCGGGTGAGCCGCCGGCGGAACTGTCGGCGGTGTGGTCGGTGACCGGCTGTCCGTTGTCGTCGTGGCTCACCGCTGAGGGGCCCATCGAGGACGGCAGGCCCTGGGACGGTGTGGCAGTGGCCGGGGCCGGCAGCCCCGTTCCGTCGGGCGTGCCGCTCACCGAGGCGTTGGACCATTGCAGAACCGTGAACGCGGACGCGGCGACAGCGGCAAGGCCGACCGCGCCGGCGAGCACCTTCTGCACGGTTCGCCGGTTTCGCCCGTCGGCCGGCGCGGTGACGTGCAGGGGAACGTTCTCGACCGCGGGTCGGACGGGGAACCCGATGTTGACCACCTTCTCACCCATCGCCTGCTCGGACACTGACGCGGCCAGCGCCGCGCCCAGGGCGACCGCCGTGCTCTGGTCGGTATCCACAGCGATCGCGCAACCCAGCTCCTGTGAGACCAACTGGGCGACCAGCGGGATCCTGGACGAGCCGCCGACCAGCAACACCGAGGTCAGGTCCGACGGCGTCAGCTCGGCCGATCGCACGGCTCTGACCAGCGCTTCGACGGTCTGCTCCAGCGCTGGACGAATCATCGCCTCGAATTCCCCGCGGACCAGGCGCGCCTGGGTTCGCGCGGTGGGCAGCAGCACGGGGATGGTCACTTCGGTGTCCGCCGACAGCGCCTCCTTGGCCTCGGTGCACTCCCGCCGCAGCCGGGCGACCGCGGACAGCACCACAGGATCGGTCGGGTCGAGCTTGTCGAGGGCATCGGCAAGTCCGGCACGGACGTGGTCGAACACCGCCTCGTCGAAGTCGACGCCGCCCAACCGATCGATCCCCTCTGGGTGCCCGAGAATCTCGAACGAGTCGGTGTCGGTCTTGCGAAGCACGGCGGCGTCGAACGTGCCGCCGCCGAGGTCGTAGACCGCGACGGTGCTGCCCGGCTCGAACCGCTCGGCCTGGGCGTAGTTCAGGGCGGCGGCCTGCGGCTCGGTCAGGAACACCGCGTCATCGAGGCCGAAGTGGCGCAGCCCGTCGGCGAACAGCGACTTCCGGTACTGGCCCCAGCTGGCCGGATGGGTGACAGCGATGCGGTCCGGAGCCTGCCCTTCCCGCTCGGTCACCAGGTCGACGACCCAGCGCACCACATGGGCGGCCAGCTCGTGCGCGGGATGTGGCTCGTCGGCCACCATCAGCGGGGTGTCGTCACCGATCCGCCGCTTGAACTCGCGCACCACACGTTCGGGATCGGTCAGCACCCGCCGCTCGGCCGCCTCGCCAACCAGAACGACGCCGTCAGGACCGAGGAACAGCACGGAAGCGGCCGAGGTCGCCCTTGTGCCCAGCGACACGACCTCTGTCCGGCCCGTGCCGTCGTGCCCGGGGCGGCAGATCGCGGCCGCGGTATAGGTCGTTCCGAGATCGACACCCAGCTGGTAGGACATATATCGATTCCCTCATGTTCGGCCGAATGACTGTGGTCAGCGAATCCGCAGATGCGGGCCGATGGTGTCATCGGCCCGGAGCGGGCGATGTTACCAACTCCAATCGGTTACCACGTTGGCTCGGCGTGTACCCCGCCAATTGAATGCCGGACGTGCTGGTCCCCCATTCCCATGACGACCGCGTGCACACTCCTTTTGTCACTCGATCGAATGAATTAGGGTTCGATCGCATCTGGTATACGGTCGAAACAACGGCGACCCAAGGAGAAGAAGGCCACCATGCCCACAGAGCTCAGTCTGCTGGGATTCATTCTCGGTCTCGTCGCGGACCCGGTGGCCAGACAGCGGTTCGACGCCGACCCTGAGCACGTGCTGCGAGCACACGGGTTCGACGAACTCAGTGCCCACGACATCGTCGACGCCCTGCCCCTGGTCACCGACACCGTGCGGGCCTCCTACGAGCACTCCGTGACCGGCGGCACCGAGGCGCACGGCCCGGCCGCGTCACCGCCATCGGCGCAGCCGGAACCAGGCGAGACCCACCTGGCGGCGGCTATCCGCCACATCTCCTACATCACCGCCACCTACGGCGGTGACACCGTCCACCCCGCCGTGGCGGACGTGAACATCTGGGCGGACGAAGACGCTCAGCACCAGTTCGATACCGTAAGCGGACACGCCGCCGCCCCCGTCACGGGGTTCGGCAGCGGAGCCTCGGAACACATCGACGCGGATACCTTCGGTGCGGGTCATCTCGCTGTGCCGGACGACACCGGCGGCTCAGCTCTGATCACGGCGCACGCCACCGGGATTCCTTACGGCGCAACGGATCCGCCCAGCGATGTCCACCACGATGCCGACCCTGACCCGCACGGGGGAGCCGAGGCCGACCACCCGATGGACCACCCCAACCCCGACTGGTTCGACGGCCCGCATAGCTGAACGTGCCGTCAAGGAGCGACAGACAGGAAGCAGCATGCCGCCATCCGCCGCGATCGACGTCGTGGACATCGCACTCAAGGCGACCACCGCGTACGACCGGCCGGACCTGGGAATCCGGCTCCAGCAGGCTCGCAGCCGCCTGGTCGCCGACGGCGTGCGGGTACTCGTGGTCGGCGAGTTCAAGCAGGGGAAGAGCCAGCTGATCAACGCGGTCGTCAACGCTCCGGTCTGCCCTGTCGACGACGACATCGCCACCACGGTACCCACCATCGTGCGCCACGCCCAGGAGCCCGGTGTCACGCTGGTGCGCGAATCAGATGACGGCGAAGGACACGCCGAACGCAGGCAGGCGTCCATCGACCGGATCGCCGACCACGTCAGCGATTGGGGCAATCCAAGCAACCGGCAGCGGCTCAGCTATGTGGAGGTCGGTATCCCGCGATCCATACTGGCCACCGGTCTGACTCTTGTCGACACGCCCGGAGTCGGCGGCCTCGGCTCGATGCACGGTGCCGCGACCATGGCCGTGCTGCCGACGGCGGATGCCGTGCTCTTCGTGTCCGACGCGGCCGGCGAGTACACGGCCACCGAGTTGGAGTTCCTCGAACAGGCCATGCGGGTGTGCCCGACCGTGGTGTGTGTGCTGACCAAGTCGGATCTCTACCCGGAATGGCGGCGGATCGCCGAGCTCGATCGCCGGCATCTGGCCGCGGCCGGCGTCGAGGCCGAACTCGTCCCGGTCTCCTCCACACTGCGGCTGCACGCGGTCCGGACCGACGATCACACGCTCAACGGGGAGTCCGGCTTCCCCAAACTGCTCGACCTGCTTCGTGGCCGGATTCTCGCCCGCTCAGAGCAGCTTGCCCGCCACGCGGCAGCGCACGACGTGCTGGCCGTCACCGAGCAACTGTCGACGACCATGGGCGCGGAGCTGGCCGCACTGCAGGATCCCGCCCGTGCGCAGGCTGTTGTCGCCGAGTTGGCACGCGCCCAGCAGCGCGTTGACCAACTCCGGCAGCAATCCGCACGCTGGCAGCAGACTCTCTCTGACGGCGTCGCCGACCTCATCGCCGACATCGACTACGACCTGCGCGACCGGATGCGCCAGATCGGGCGCGAAGCTGAACGCGAGCTCGAGCAGGCCGACCACACGGTCATGGACGACCAGTTCGCGGCCTGGCTGCACCAGCGTGTCTCGGCGGCCGTGTCGGCCAACGTCGTCTGGACGATCGAGCGGGCCCGCTGGCTGGCAGGGCAGGTCGCCGACCACTTCGGCGAGGACGGCAGCAGGGTGCTGCCCGACCTACTGGTGAACGAGCCTGTGCTGCGCGCGGACTCGGTGCCGTCACTCGACCTGGCAAGCGCCGAGAGTCTCAACCTCGGCAACAAGCTGATCCTCGGGATGCGCGGGGGCTATGGCGGCACGTTGATGGTCGGCATGATGGGCACATTGGCCGGCCTGTCGATGCTGAATCCCGTCTCGCTCGTGGCGGGACTGCTGCTTGGCGGAAAGACGGTACGTGACGAGCGCCGACGATTGCTGCAGCGACGGCAGTTGGAAGCCAAGAACTCCGTGCGCCGCCATCTCGACGACGTGGTCTTCCAAATAGGCAAGGAATCCAGAGACATGTTGCGTGGGATCCAACGTGCGCTTCGAGATCACTTCACCAGTCACGCCGAGCAGCTTCAGCGGTCGGTGACCGAGTCGTTGGCGGCAGCGCAGAACGCGGTCAGGACCGGTGGTGGGGACCGCGCGCGGCGTGTTCTCGACCTCAAGGCCGAGCTCGACCGAATCGCCGGTCTCGAACGACTCGCCCGCGATCTGATGCCGGAAAGTGTGGTGGGCCGGTGAACACCCCTCCCAGCCTGGGGACCGCGGTGCGGGCGGTTATGCGCAGGGCCATCGAGACGCATCACGACAGTCCCGAGACCGCCCAGTATCTGCGGCGACACCTTGACCGGATGGACGAGCCGCTGCGAGTCGCCATCGCCGGCAAGGTCAAGGCCGGCAAGTCGACTCTGCTCAACGCCCTTGTGGGCGAACGAATCGCGGCGACGGACGCCGGTGAATGCACCAAGGTCGTCACGTGGTACCGGGACGCGCCAATCCCGAGAATCACGTTGCACACCAACGACAGTGCTCCCCGACAGGTGCCGATCGCCCGCACCAACGGCGCGCTGGCGATCGACCTGGACGGCACGTCGCTGGACCGGCTGGACCGGGTGGTCGTCGACTGGCCCTCCCAGCACCTGAGGCGGGCCACGTTGATCGACACCCCCGGCGTCGCGTCGGTCTCCTCCGACATCTCCGCCCGCACGACAGCTTTCCTGTCGTCTGAAGGCCAACCAGCCGAGGCGGACGCGGTGATCTACCTGATGCGCCACCTGCACGCGACCGACGTGCGGTTCTTGGAGTCGTTCTGCGAACAGGGTGTGTCCAGGGCAACGCCGGTCAACACGGTCGGCGTGCTCGCGCGCGCCGACGAGGTCGGAGCCGGTCGCATCGACGCGTTGATGTCGGCGCAGCGCGTCGCTCGTCGCTACTCCGCCGACGAGAAGGTGCGTTCGCTGTGCCAGACGGTGGTGCCGGTGGCCGGTCTGCTCGCTCAGACCGGCCGTACTCTGGAGTACAACGAGTTCAGCGCGTTGGCCGAACTGGCCCGCGTGCACCGTTCGGACCTCGAGCGCGCGTTGCTGTCCGCCGACCGGTTCACCGAGTTCGCTGTCGACGAGCGCACTGCTCCGGCGGCATCGGCCGCTGAGGTCCGGGCCCGCCTGCTCGGCCGGTTCGGGCTGTTCGGCATCAGGCTGGGCGTCGCCCTTGTCCGGCAGGGATTCGACGATCCGACGCGGCTGGCCACGGAGCTGGTCCGCCGCAGTGGGCTGGACCAGCTGCGCGAGGTCCTCACGACCCAGTTCACCGACCGCACCGAGTTGTTGAAGGCACGTTCCGCGATGCTGGCGCTGGACTCCGTGCTCAGCAGCCAAGCGCATGCAGATGTGCGGTCACTGGTCGAGGA
>JAFAZC010000141.1 GCA_019239965.1 Kutzneria sp.
TTCGCGATCGTCGTCTTCGTCGAGGAGGAAGGCGGCCGATTCGGCATCCCATGCCTCGGCTCACGCCTGATGACCGGAGCCATCGGCGCTGATCACGCCCGTGGGCTGCGTGATCTGGAAGGAGTCTCGCTTGCCGAAGCCGTCAGCGCGGCCGGTGCGAACCCGGAGCGGCTCGGCGTTGACAGGCAGTCGCTGGCCGCCATCGGATGTTTCGTCGAACTACACGTCGAACAGGGGCGCGGGCTTGTCGACTTGGCCGCTCCGGTCGGTGTCGCCACGTCGATTCTCGCCCATGGCCGCTGGCGGTTCACCTTCACCGGCGAGGGAAACCACGCGGGTTCGACTCTGATAGAGGATCGGCGTGATCCCATGCTTCCGGCCGCGCGGGTGGTGCTTGCCGCCCGCAGAGCGGCCCGTTCGGGTGCGCGCGCCACGGTAGGGCGAATCGTGCCGGTTCCCGGTGGTACCAACGTGATCCCCTCATCGGTTGACGTCTGGCTCGACGCGCGAGCCGAAGACGGCGCCGCGACGAAGTCGGTTGTCGCCGAGGTCACGGCTGCGGCCCGTCAGGCAGCAGGTGACGAAGGCTGTGAGGTCCTGGTGACCGAGGAATCCTTTGGTGACACCGTCGTCTTCGACCCGGCACTGCGTGACGAACTGTCCGTGGCGCTCGGCGGCGTACCACTGCTGCCTACCGGCGCCGGACACGACGCCGGTGTTCTCGCTGGCACGGTGCCAACCGCGATGCTGTTCGTGCGCAATCCGACGGGAATCAGTCACTCGCCGGCCGAACACGTCGAGCCTGCGGACTGTGATGCCGGTGTGTCGGCGCTCGTCAAGGTGCTGGAACACCTGCTGTCGTGATTACCTCATACTGGTGCGAGAAGGCCTGGCTGCCTGATGGCCTCGCGGCCGGCGTCGTCGTCCGAGCCGGCGACAATGGACTGATCTCCGAAGTGGTGTCCGCGCAGAGGCCGCCGCTGGGGGCTCGCCGGCTTCCCGGTTTGGTGTTCCCCGGTTTCGCCAACGCGCATTCGCATGCTTTCCACCGCGCGCTCCGCGGCAGGACCCACGCCGACGGGGGCACTTTCTGGACCTGGCGGGAGGCCATGTACCGGTTGGCCGAACGGATCACGCCGGAGTCCTATCTCCGCTTGGCCACCGCGGTCTACGCCGAGATGGCGGTGGCCGGATTCTCGTGCGTCGGAGAGTTCCACTATCTGCACCACGCGGCGGACGGTAAGCCCTACGACGACCCCAACACGATGGGGCACGCGCTCCGGGAAGCCGCCGCGGCGGCTGGACTCCGCATGACTCTGTTGGACACCTGTTACCTGGCCGGCGGAGTGGGTGTCGCACTGGTCGGTCCGCAACTGCGCTTCACCGACGGCTCGGCCGACGGGTGGGCACACCGGCTGTCGCTGTCGCGGGACGACGCGACGACGCGGGTGGGTGCGGCGATCCATTCGGCGCGGGCGGTTCCCCGCGACCAGCTCGCCGACGTCGTCGCGGGCGCGGGAGCTGACCGGCCGCTGCACGTCCACCTCTCCGAGCAGCCGGCGGAGAACGAGACCTGCATCGAGGCCTATGGTCAGACGCCGGCCGAGCTGTTGCATGAGGCCGGTGCCTTGTCCCCGCGCACAACGGCCGTCCATGCGACGCATCTGACCGTCGACGACCGGCGACTGCTCGGCAATAGCCGGACGACGGCATGCTTCTGTCCGACAACCGAAGCCGATCTCGCCGACGGCATCGGACCGGCACGGGAGTTGGCCGACAGCGGATGCCCCCTGTCATTGGGCAGCGACCAGCATGTGGTGATCGATCCGCTTCTCGAAGCGCAGACACTCGAACGCGGCGAACGGCTACGGACAGGAGAACGCGGCCGGTTCACGCCAGCCGAACTGGTGACCGCTTCGACGCGGGACGGTCACGCCAGCCTTGGATGGCCTGGCGCCGGACGGATCGCGGTTGGTGCACCGGCGGACCTGGTGGCAGTCCGCCTCGATTCCGCGAGGACCGCTGGATGCGCCGCCGAGCAGGTACTGTTGGTGGCCACCTCGTCCGATGTGGACACTGTGGTGGTCGGCGGCCGGATCGTGGCCTCTGGCGGCGCGCACACAAGGCTTGGTGAGATCGGTCCGCTGTACGCCGCAGTGATGGAGGAGTTGTGGCAGTAGTCGTCACCGGAATAGCCGAGCTGGTCACGAACGACGACGAGCTGGGCACCATGGCCGACGCCGCGCTCGTCCTCGAGGGAGATCGGGTCGCCTGGATAGGGCCGACCGCGACCGCTCCCGACGCCGACGAGCGTGTCGACCTGGACGGCAGGGCGGTGCTGCCCGGTTGGGTGGACAGCCACACACACCTGGTCTTCGCCGGTGACCGAACCGTCGAGTTCGCGGCAAGGATGGCGGGAAAGCCTTACACCGCGGGTGGTATCGCGGTCACCGTCGAGGCGACAAGAGCCGCCTCCGACGACGACCTCGCCGCGGTCCTGCGCCGGCACGTCGAGGAGGCGGTGGCCGGCGGGACGACGTTCCTGGAGACCAAGACCGGGTACGGGCTCACCATCTCCGACGAACGCAGGTCGGCGGAGGTCGCCGGACGGTTCGCCGACGAGGTGACCTTCCTCGGGGCCCACTTGGTGCCACCCGGCATGAAGGCCGATGACTACGTCGATCTGGTGTGCGGCGACATGCTCGACGCGGTCGCGCCCCACGTGCGGTGGGCCGACGTCTTCTGTGAACGAGGCGCCTTCGATGAAGACCAGTCACGGGCCGTGTTGCGGGCCGCCGCGGAGCGCGGGCTCGGGCTCCGGGTACACGGCAACCAGCTCGGCCAGGGTCCCGGCGTCCGATTGGCCGTGGAGATGGGAGCGGCGAGTGTCGACCACTGCACCTATCTGACCCCCTCGGACATTGACGCGTTGGCGGGCGGGGACACCGTGGCGACGCTGCTGCCCGCGTGCGACCTGTCCACGCGGCAGCCGCTCGCCGACGCGCGGTCACTGCTGGATGCGGGCGTGACAGTGGCGTTGGCCTCCAACTGCAATCCGGGTTCGTCCTACACGTCGTCGATGGCGTTCTGTGTGGCGACGGCGGTGTTGCAGATGCGGATGAGTGTCACCGAGGCGGTTCGAGCCGCGACCCTCGGCGGGGCACGCGCATTGCGCAATGACGAAGTAGGTGTGTTGCGGCCGGGGGCAAGGGCGGATGTGCACGTGATCGACGCCCCTTCGGCGGCCCATCTCGCCTACCGTCCCGGCATGCCGCTGACGTATGCTGTGTGGCGCAACGGTATTCGGGTCAGGTGAGGGCGTCGCGCACGCTGGAGGCGATGTCCGGGTGCCGGTGAGTGAACCCGGCCTCCGCGAGTCGGTTCGGCACCACCCGCAGACTGCCGATCGCCTCGGCGGCCACTTCGCCCATTACGAGTCGCAACACCGGCACCGGTATTGGCAGCGTTGTTCGCGCACCGACGGCTGCTGACAGCGCGTCGACGCACTCCCTGCTGCGGACGGGATTCGGCGCCGTCAGGTTGTACGGCCCTTGTGCCTGCGGATGTGTCGCGAGGAAACGGATCGCCCGCACCGCGTCGGTTAGCGACAGGAAGCTCCAGAACGGGTGACCGGAACCAGGACTGATGCCGAGGCCGGCGCGGAAGATCGGCAGCATCCTGGCAAGCAGGCCGCCGTGCTGCGACAGCACCAACCCCAGTCTGAGGTGGCATACCGGCACGGTGGACTCCCGGGTGGCGGCCTCCCACGCGTGCGCGACCTTCGGCATGAAACCGTCCTGCGCACCGGCCGACGACTCCGTGAGAAGCTCGTCACCACGGTCCACGCCGTAGAACCTGATGCCTGAGGCGGAAAGAAACACCCGAGGCGGCCGTGTGGTGCCGGCGATCGCCTCGGCGAGGGTTCGGGCGGTTGTGGTGCGGCTCAACAGAATGGCCCGCCGATGATTGGCGGTCCATCGCTGCCCGATGCTCGCGCCGGCGAGGTTGACCACTACGTCGGCACCGTCGAGTGCGGCCGAACTCAGTCGCTCGCTGCCTGGATTCCAGCGTATTTCGTGTGGCGACTGTGTTTCCCGACGCACGAGTCGGGTAACGGTATGCCCGTCCAGTTCGTACGACCGTCGCAGCGCGCTGCCGATCAGCCCACTCGAGCCAGCGATGACGACGCGCATTGTCACCGCACACTCCACGTCAGCACGACAAGAAATGCCGCTCCGACCAAGGCGGTCATCGTCGTGGCCATGATCCGCAGACGTTTCCGATAACCGGCCAGTTCGTGGTCCAGCGCGAAGACACGGGCCGGCCAGTGGCGCCACGACACGTGCACGAAGATGCCGCCGGCGATCGCATACAGCGGGAGCGCCGTCAGGTAGCCGAATCCACCCGTGAGCACGTACAGGGCGGTGTCCGTGATGAGCAGGGCGGCCACCAGTGCGACGACCCGCCACCGGTTGCCGTGGGCCAGCACCACGAGGAAGTCTTCGCGGGCGCGTTCGGAAGGAAAGAACCGTGCTGTCTTAGGCTGCACGACGGCCAGGCTGTAGGTCATCGATCCCAGCCAGACGGCCGCCATCGTCAGATGGGCGACGACCAACGGCAGCCTGAGCACTCAGTCAGCCTACGTCGTCGCGGCGCGGAAGTCGTCGACGTGGTCGAAGGCCCACCGTGCGAACGTCTGCGGCGGCCGGCCGGTGATCCGCTGGAACGTGTCGGTGGCCGGGAGTGGACCGGGCCCGTCGAGCGAGGCGGCGAGCAACTCGATCCGCCAGTCGAGGTAGTCGGCGGGACAGCCGTCCCGCAGCCACTGTTCGCGGGCCCGCTCTTCGGACAGTTCCTCGAAGTCGATCCGCTGTCCCGTCGCCACGCTGATCGCACGCACCTGTTCGACCTGAGAGATCCTGGCCGGGCCGGTGATCGTGTAGGTCGCGCCGACGTGGGAGTCGGTCAGCAGCGCCGTGACCGCGATCTCGGCGATATCGTCCTCATGGACCAGGGGGTATCCGGCCGCGCCGTTCGGTTCGCGTACCACGCGCTCGGTGCGGATCCGCTTCGCCCATGCCAGGGTATTCGCCGCGAGCAATCCCGGTCGCAGATGGGTCCACCCGGCACCGGTGGCCTCCACCATCAGTTCCAGCCCTCGGTGGGCCTGCCTTTCCTCAGCAAGGTGTCGCTGGAGCGCGGTGAGGGACCGGTCTTCCGGATCGTCTCCAGGTTCGAATCCGGCAGCGGCGGCGGAATGCACCACGAACCTGTGTGTGCCCGCCTGCATCGCCTTGTCCGTGAACCCGGTTCCGGGCCCCGGTGCTGGGTAGGCGGCGGGAAACAGGTAGACGCGGTCGACCCCGGCCAGCGCGCTCGGCCAGGTCTGCGGCAGCCGGAAGTCCCCGTACACCACCTCGACCTCGGTAGGAAGACGTGCGGACCGTGGATCGCGGGTCATGGCCCGCACTCGCTGGCCAGCATCGATCAGACGGTCGACGACGCGGCGACCGATGTTTCCCGTCGCGCCGGTCACCAGAATTGTCACGGTGCCGCCTGGAAGTGTGCCGCGTGGTCGGCGGCCCACGTCGCCAACGTCCGCGGCGGCCGGCCGAGGATCCGCTGGACGGTCGGCAGTACCGGTTCGGGCGTTGTCATGGTGTGCGCCCAGAGGCGAAGTAGCCAGTCAGCGACGAACGGCGGCATCGCGTCCCTGACGTGTTCGCGCCACTGCTCTGGCGCCAGCTCCTCGAACCGGATGTCGCGACGGATGGCTCCGGCGATGGCCGCCACCTGTTCGGTCTTGGTGAGCGCCTCAGGGCCGGTCAAGGTGTAGATCTTTCCCTGATGGCCGTCGGACAACAGTGCGGTGGTGGCCACGGCGGCGATGTCGAGTTCGTGCACCGGTGACTGCCGCGCCGCGTCGTAGGGTGCCTTCACCACGGCTTCGATGCGGATCGCCTCGGCCCAGTCCAACAGGTTCGACGCGAACATGCCGGGACGTAGGTGGGTCCACTCCAGACCGGACCCTTCCACCTCACGTTCCGCCCTACGGTGAAACTGCCCGCCCAGGTCGCCGTCGGATCCCACGCCGTCGAATCCCGCTGTGGCCGATGACAACAGCACGACCTGGCGGACGTCAGCCTGCCTGGCGCGGCTGAGAACCTGCCAGGTGGCCCCAGCGGCCAGCAGGTACATCCGGTCCACACCGGCAAAAACCCGGGTGAGAGACTCCGGCTTCTCAAGGTCGCCGGCCACGACCTCGACCGACGGCGGCATGGCGGCACTGTCCGGCCGCCTGGTCAGCGCCCGTACCTTCGCGCCCGCACTCACCAGCTGCTCGACCACGCACCGACCGACCGTTCCGGTGGCGCCGGTCACGAGAATCACCATGCGTTCCTCCGCTCGGCCTACTGTTCGCGACCGTAGCCAGAGACGCACAAGGTTCGCATATAGGGGTTTGCGATCGAGAACGTTCGCGCGTCAGGCCGTTCGGCTCCGATGTCCCGGCAGCCTGAGCAGCTTGCGAAGCAGCCGGAGCCCCTGGCTTGGCGTGATCTCGGGCAGGTAGGCGCGTCCAATGGCGTTGCCGATGACAGGCAACGTGGACGAGTCCGGGTACGCCATGTACAGGGGCCGGTATTCGGGTTGGAACTTGGCCTTGAAGCTCAGCAGTGATCGGAAGCCGTAGACAGGTTCGAGGGCTTTGCCGGTGACATCGAGAATGCGCTGCAGCGCGGTCACCTGTTCGCCTCGGTCCAGCCTGGCCAGCGGTGCTCCCGACAGACTGAGGAACTCCGCACCCTCCTGCTTCAGTGACTGGGCGGCCGAGGCGATCAGGAACTCCATGACACCGCGGAACCCGTTGCCGCGCCGGCGCATGAAGTCCAGCGTCCACCCTACCGGCTTGCCGTCGCGGTACACCGGGAGCCAACTGGTGATACCGTGCACGGTCCGGTCGGTGTCGACCGCGATCAGGCAGCGCACGTCGGGATCGTTGAGCTCGTCCATACCGCCCAGGGTGAAGCCCATCTCGGGCATGCCCTTGTCGGCGACCCACTCCTCGGAGATCACCCTGATCTGGTCGGTGATCGACAACGGTGCTTCGCTGTAGTTCAGCCACTCGGCGGTGATCCCGGCCTTGCCGGCCTTGTTCAGTGCGGTGCGGATGTCCTGCCACTTCTTGCCGGTGAACTCGAGGCCGGCCAGCGGCACCACGGTGTCCTCGGCCACCTGTACGGCCTTCCAGTCCAGATCGATGGCGATGTCCCGCACCTCGTCGGTGATGCTGTAGAGGCAGGGGATCCAGCCGTTGCGCCGGCAGAAGGTCTCGAATCCGCGTACCGCTTCCTGCCGCAGTGCCGGGTCACCCACCGGTCCGCCGGTGGTCAGTGCCACCGTGGCCACCACCCGGTAGGCCATCGCGGAGCGACCGCAGTCGGTAAACCAGTAGTGGTTGCCTGGCCAGGTAATCATGTGCGCCAGTGAGGAACCGCCGTTGTCGGCGATCAGGGTTCTCGCTCGGTCCGCGGCGTCCTTGTCGTCGACCAGTCTGGCGCGCCAGAAGCTGACCACAAGGCCGACGAGCAGGATCACCCAGAACACCGCGCCGGAGAACTCCCACACCACCATCGCGAGCCCACCGGTCGGCAGGAAGACGGGAGAGACGTCGAATCCGGTCAGAAGAGACGTATAGCCCGGGGGAAGGAAGCGGTTAGGCAGGTCCGCGAGCAGGTCACCAAGCGCCGGCACGGGATCGAAGTGTGCGCGGTCGAGATAGCCGCCGAGCACGTACACCGTGGAT
>JAFAZC010000013.1 GCA_019239965.1 Kutzneria sp.
GCCAGGAGGTGATGGTGATCGGCGCGGACGGTGCGGTCGGTTCGGTGCTGCTTCACCTGCTCGCCGACACCGGGGTGCGGATTCTTGCCACCGCGAAGCCCGCGACCGCGGCGCGGGTGCGCGGCCTCGGTGCCGACGAGGTGATCGACTACACCACGGCTGATTTTCTGAAGCAGGCCAGACGCATGCGGCCGCATGGCGTGGACCTCGCGGTCGACCTGGTCAACGCGGGGGCCGGAGTGGGCCGCACGGCCAAGCTCGTCCGGCCCAACGGCCGCGTGCTGTCAACTCTCGGCGGGCCAACCGAGTTCGACCGCGGGGTCACCGCACACTACCTCGGCGCGGTGGACGGCTTCGGTCAGCTCCAGTCCGTTGTGGACAAGGTGGCTTGCGGAGAGCTCCCCGTCGAGATCAGCGCCTATCCGTTCGACCAGGCGGTCACCGCCGTCATCGATTTCGCGCGCAAGCGGGCGAGCGGGCGGGTCGTCGTGACACTGTAGCGGCGGTGCGCAGCGGTCACGGCTCGATCTCCCGCGGCGCGGGCCGGAGAGGCGCACCTATAGTACGTTACGTACTCTACTGTTATCCGATTGGATGATTTGTTGCCACCTCGGTGGGTTACGGACAGTAGTTGATCGCTCGGCTGACGGGGGAGCCGCGGACCTGTTGTGCGTAACCGGTCCCTCGGTACTGGCCATTCGATGTCACATGCTTCTGCGTGGGAAACCGTTGACAGTCGACCGGGATTCTGCCTCTATCAACGCTGTTTCCCTTGCTTTGCTTGAATTTCGGATGTGTGATTCGGCCATGGCAAAGACCGGGTACGAGTGTGGCGGGCCACCTGCCAGCCGGTGACCTCACCCTTGTGGCATCCCATTGGACTACGCAGGGTGGTACCGCCTGTGGCAATGTGGGTGCCTTCTCTTCGGGCGAACGGAACACTAGGCTGGCCGCAGCCTTGTGTCGGATTGTGTGCACACAGAGTAACCGCGGTATGCCGCGCCCTGGGGTGGTGACAAACCAGTCATGCCGGTCATGCGACAGAAGTCAACATGGCGCGAACCGTCACGCGACCTCGATGAGATTCCTCGCCACCAGCAGCCGTGGCGGCTGAGGAACTGGCGGCTGCTGCCCAAACTCGCCGCGATTCTCCTGGTGCCCGTGCTGGCCATCATCCTGCTCACCTGGTTGCGGCTGGGCGCGGAGATCACCAATGTGACCGCGCTCGGAACCGCACAGCAGGAACTCGAGCTCGCCAACCAGAGTGTCGCCGTGGCTGCGGCGCTTCAGGACGAACGCGACGCCGAGCTGGCCTACATCGCCAACGGCCGCGCGAGTGCACCGGAACTCGACCGGACCGTCAGAGCCCACCAGGTCGACACCGCGGTCGCCACACTGAAGGCGAGCGCGGGTTCGCTGACGCAGGTCGATCCAGCGGTACGAGCCTCGGTGCAGGCGGCACTCGCCGACACCGACGCGTTGACGCCACTGCGTGCGGCGGTGGAGTCCACCCGCTACCCCGACACCGCGGCATTCGACCGGTACACCTCGATGACCGCCAGCCTCATCCGCGTCAGTGAATCGGCTGCGACCGCCACCGTCAGCCGCAACTCCGCGATCGGACCGCGCCTGGAAGCGCTGACCGCGCTCGTCGACAGTCAGGAGCAGATCGCCCAGCAGACCGCGATTCTGCTCTCTGCAGCATATCGCGGGCAGTTCTCGCCCGGGCAGAGCACGCAGCTGCGTGCGGCTCAGTCCCGCTTCGACGCCGAACAGACCGCGTTCGACCGCGTTGCCTCTGCCGCGGACCGCCAGCATTTCGCCGACGTGGCCGCTGGCCCCGCCGTCGACGGCAGAACCCTCGTGACACAGCAGGCGCTGCTGCAGGACGCGACCGGACATACGATCGTGGTCCCACCGGCGGACGTGCGCCGGTTCGGCGAGGACACGACCGCGTTGGTGGGAAAGGCGGCCGCCGATCTCGACAGGGAAATCGGCACCACCATCTCCGGGCTGTCGGCCGACGCACGAACCTCGGCGTGGCGGGACGCCCTTGTGGTGGCGGTCGTGGTGCTGGTCGCCCTCGCCGTCATGGTGTTTGTGGCGCGGTCGCTGTTGCGGCCGCTGAACACGCTGCGCCGGGCAGCGCTCGACCTGGCGACCAACCGGCTGCCCGCCGCCATCAAGCGGGTGCTGGCCGGGGAGGAGTCGCTCGCCGAGGCAGCGGACGTGAGTCCGTCGGTCCCGGTGCAGACCATGGATGAAGTCGGCCAGCTCGCGAGAGCCTTCGACGCGGTGCATCGGGAGGCGATGCGTCTGGCGGTGCAGCAGGCCGCGCTGCGCAGCAGTGTCAACGCGATGTTCGTCAACCTCTCCCGGCGCAGCCAGAACCTGGTCCAGCGCCAGCTTGTCGTCATTGAGCGGATGGAGCAGGACGAACAGGATCCCGATCAGCTCGCCGATCTCTTCGAGGTCGACCACCTCGCGACGAGGATGCGCCGCAACAGCGAGAACCTGTTGGTGTTGGCGGGAACCCCGGTGACGAGTCGGGAAACGAGGGCCGTTTCCGCCGATGACGTCTTCGGGGCCGCGGTCTCCGAGGTGGAGCAGTACACGAGGATCGAGGTGGCGCCGACCCCCGACGTCTTGGTGGTCGGCCAGGCCGCGCGGGACGTGATCCATCTGCTTGCCGAGCTGTTGGAGAACGCCACCGAGTTCTCTGATCCGGAGACCAAGGTCACCGTCCGGTCCATCACCAACCGTGGCGCCATGATGATCGAGATCCAGGATCGCGGCGTCGGCATGGCCGACGACATGATCGCCAAAGCCAACGCACGCCTCGCCGAGCCACCCGAGGTGGACGTCGCCGCCGCCAGCCAGATGGGCCTGCACGTTGTCGGACAGCTGGCCAAGCGGCACCGTATCGCCGTGCAGCTGCGCGGCAATGTGGACATCGAGGGCGGGATCACCGCCAAGATCGTCATACCGGGCACGCTGATCAAACCCACCCCGGGGAGCCGGATACCCGAGTCGGATTCCGAGAGCCCGGTGCCGGCCACCGCTGATTCCGGGGCGGCCGTGGCGCCCTCGGGTGTACCTGAGCCGGCGACGGATTCCGAGCTGGCGCCTTCCGCCGCGGCCGGCGACGTCGCCGCCGAGCCGCTGGGTCCGAGCGAGTCCCCTACGGAGCGGCAGGCAGTCGCGACCGGTCCATCGGCGCCTCCTCCGCCGTGGCCACCTCCACCGGAGCCGTCGACGCCACCGGCGTGGACCGGTGCGCGGCAGCAGCAGGACGATGACGACGCACCCGAGACGACCCGCCTGCTCATCTACGAGGAGGTCATCTCACGCTGGTTCCAGTCCGAGGAGGAGGTCGAGTCCGGGAACGCCGAGTCGTGGGCGCTACCCATTGACGAGCGCTGGCGGGCGGCCGAAGCGACGCTGAGCACCCAGACAACGGAACCTGTCACCGAGGCAGGCCTGCCCAAGCGGGTGCCCAAGGCAAGGCTCGTTCCCGGATCCGCTGCTCCGAAGGCGTCGCGGCGCCAGCCCGATCCCGAGTCGACGCCGCCACCGCCGACCCGACCGGCGAGCATGGGCCTTGCCGCGTTCGCCAGAGGCGCCGACCTCGGCCTCGAACAGATGCGTGACACCGGCCCGATTCCTGTCGAGGAGGGCTCATGAGCACACCGAACTACGACTGGCTGTGCCAGAACTTCGTCCAGCGGACGCCGGATGTCGCACACGCCGTCGTGGTCTCCGCCGATGGTGTTCTCATCGCCAGTTCGCGGGCGCTGCCGTCGGAACGGGCCAACCAGGTCGCCGCGATCTCCTCAGGACTCCTCAGTCTCGCTCAGGGTGCCGCGCGCTGTTTCGACGGCGGCGAGGTGCTCAGGACGATGGTGGAGATGCAGGGTGGCTACCTGTTCGTGATGGCGATCAGCGATGGGGCGAGCCTGGTCGTGCTCGCCGCTCCCGGTGGGGACACGGCGACGGTTGGATACGAGATGGCTCGTTTTGTGGCGAGGGTCGGCACCCCGATCAGCCCGGAACCACGGTCCGGAGCCCTCCTGGAAACGGAGGAAACATGATTGAGGCCAGGGCGCGAGGATTCGGGACGATCGCGGGGGAGTACGCGACGGTCCGCGTGCCGATGCGGACGGCGGCGCTCGAGTGGCTCGTGGCGTCTCCCAGGCAGTCCGCTGTCGAGATCGGAGCGGGTACCGGCTTGTTCACCCGGTTGCTCGCCACGGTTGCCGACTCGGTGCTCGCCGTGGAACCCGACGAGCGGATGCGCGCCGAGTTCCTCGTGCGGGATCCGCGGGTGCGAGTGGTCGATGGCACCGCGGAGGACATACCGGCGGCGGACGACAGCGTCGACGCCGTGTACAGCGTCGACTCGTGGCACTGGTTCGATCCGGACCGCACCTTCGCTGAAATCGCCAGGGTGCTCAGGCCTGGGGGCTCGCTCGCGGTGGCATGGAACATGCATGACAGGTCGGTGCGCTGGGAAGCGGAGTTCTTCGCCATCCTCGACGATCTCCCTGCCGGATTCCGGCGACCGGGATGGTTCACCACCGAAGGCAGGGCTGCGTTCACGCCGCAGGAACGCCACGTCGTTCGATGGAACGAGCCGATGAACCATGAGCGGCTGCTGTCGATGCTGAGCAGCTACAGTCCCGTTCTGGCGATGGGACAGGCTGAGCGAACCGAGTACCTGCGACGGCAGCGCGACTACCTTGCCCGGTGTGCGCCAGAGGCCTCGGACGGCACTGTCGACACCGCGTTCACAACGGTGTGCTGGCGGACTCGTTATCTGCCTTGAGGCGCCGTGAACCCTGCCAAGCAACAGACGGTTGGACCAGATATGACATTGACCGGATACACCAGACGTGTAGTGCTCACGTGCCTGTCGGCCCTGCTCGTCGGACTGCCGACCGCGAGCTGTGGCCTGCTGAACGGCCCGTCCAACGAGGGCGGCGGCAACGCCAACACCCACCAACTGGAGAAGCCGACCATCACCGTAGGCGTCATGCAGACCATTGACACCGCGCCGTTCTTCCTCGCGTTGAAGCGGGGATACTTCCGGGATGAAGGCCTCACGGTGCAGGTCAAGCCGGTGCAAGGTGGAGCCGAGAGCGTCCCGCTGCTGACCGGAGAACACATTGATGTCGGGTTCGGCAACTGGGCCACCCTGCTGCAGGCGCAAGCCCACCACAGTGCCGAATACCGCATCGTCGCCGACGGCGACCAGGGCAGATCCCATGTGATGATCGTGGCCGTGCGGCCCGACTCGTCCATCAAGACGCCGGCCGATCTGGTTGACAAGACGGTCTCCACCAACACCCCGGACGACGTCCCCCTCCTGGCGCTCAGGGCGATCCTGCGTGCCGACAACCTCGACTTCAACCGAGTGCACACCACCACGGTGCACCACGCCGACACCCCAACCGCGTTGGCGAACAAGGCTGTCGACGCCGCCATCCAGCTCGAGCCCTTCATCACCAAGGCGCGTGAGCAGACCGGCACCGAGGCCGTCGTCGACCTGTTCGGTCCGGGGCCTACCCAGGACCTCCCCCTGGCCGGCTACTTCTCGCTAGCGAGCTTTGTCCAGAAGTCGCCGAAGTCGGCAGCGGCCTTTCAGCGGGCGCTGCAGCGGGGCGCCGCCGACGCGGCCGACGAGCAGGCCGTTCGCCAGATCCTGCCGGACTACACCGGGATCGACCGGGACACCGCCATGCTGGTCACGATCCCCACGTTCCCGACGTCCCTTTCGGCAACCCGGCTGCAGCGCGTTGCCGACCTGATGACCACGTACGGACAGCTGACGGACAAAATCGACGTCGGACCGCTGGTGTTCACGCCAGCATCGTGACCGAGCCCTACCGAGCGGCCGGGTCGACCGCGGCATCGGCCAGGTTCAGTCCATTGCCGCGTGGCGCCACGGACCTGTCGTACACGGTGCTTAGCGCCGCGGGCCAAGCACCTGCTCGAGCGCGTCGACGGTCGGGGAGGAGTTCTCCCTGCGCGTCACCCAGTCCACGATCGCGTCGACTGCCGAGGCGACTGGCACGGCATTGATCTGGCCGCCGTCGCGGAACCGGAACGACACGGCATCCGCCTCGACGTCCTTCGCGCCGGCGAGCAGCATGAACGGCACCTTCTGCGTGGTGTGCGTGCGGATCTTCTTTTGCATCCGGTCATCGCTGGTGTCGACCTCGACCCGGATTCCCTTGGCACGCAACGCCCGCGCGACCCCGTGCAGGTGCTCAATGTGCTCGGCGGCGATGGGAATACCGACCACCTGTACCGGGGAGAGCCAGGCCGGGAACGCGCCGGCGTAGTGCTCGGTCAGGACACCGAAGAACCGCTCGATGGACCCGAACAGGGCCCGATGGATCACCACTGGTTGCTGGCGCGAACCGTCGGGCGCGGTGTAGGTCAGGTCGAAGCGCTTGGGGTGGTTGAAGTCGAGCTGGATGGTCGACATCTGCCACGACCGGCCGATGGCGTCCTTGGCCTGCACCGAGATCTTCGGCCCGTAGTACGCCGCACCACCCGGGTCCGGCACCAGCTCGAGGCCGGAGGCCTCGGCCGCCTCGCGCAGGGTCTCGGTGGCCTCGGCCCACTGCCAGTCTTCGCCGATGAACTTCGCCGAGCCGTCCCGAGTGGACAGTTCGAGATAGAAGTCGGAAAGACCGTAGTCCGCGAGCAGGTCGAGCACGAACCGCAGCAGGTAGCGCAGCTCAGCCGGCATCTGTTCCTTGGTGCAATAGATGTGCGAGTCGTCCATGGTCAGCCCGCGGACCCTGGTCAGGCCGTGCACCACGCCGGACTTCTCGTACCGGTATACGGTGCCGAACTCGAAAAGCCGCAGCGGCAGCTCCCGATAGGACCGTCCGCGCGAGCGGAAGATCAGGTGGTGCATCGGACAGTTCATGGCCTTGAGGTAGTAGTCCTCGCCCTCGAACTGGATCGGCGGGAACATGGTGTCCGCGTAGTACGGCAGGTGACCGGAAGTGAGGAACAGGCCGCCCTTGGGGAAGTGCGGGGTGTTCACGAACTCGTAGCCCGACTCCTCGTGTCGCTGTCGGGAGTAGTTCTCCAGCTCACGTCGGACGATTCCCCCCTTGGGGTGGAACACGGGCAGCCCGGAGCCGATCTCCTCGGGGAAGGAGAACAGGTCCAGTTCGGTGCCGAGCCTGCGGTGGTCCCTGCGCTCGGCCTCGGCGAGCGCGGCGAGGTAGTCATCCTGCGCCTCGGCCGACTCCCATGCGGTGCCATAGATCCGCTGCAGCTGGGGATTGCGCTCGTCCCCGCGCCAGTACGCGGCCGCGACCCTGGTCAGCGCGAAGGCGGGGATGTACTTCGTGGTCGGCACGTGCGGACCACGGCAGAGGTCTCCCCACACCCGCTGCTTGGTCCGCGGGTCGAGGTTGTCGTAGACGGTTAGCTCACCCTCGCCGACCTCCATCACCTCGGAAGGGTCTACCGTCCCGGGGGATTTGAGGTCGACCAGCTGCAGCTTGAACGGCTCATTGGCGAGCTCGGCCTTCGCGTCGTCGACCGAGCCGATCACCCGCCGGGAGAACTGCTGCGCGCCCTTGACGATCTGTTTCATCCGCTTCTCCAGCTCGCGGAGATCCTCGGGCGTGAACGGCCTTTCGACGGCGAAGTCGTAGTAGAAACCGTCCTTGACCGGCGGCCCGATGCCGAGTTTGGCCTCGGGGAAGAGCTGCTGCACGGCCTGGGCCAGCACGTGCGCCGCGGAGTGGCGGATGACCGAGCGCCCGTCCTCGGTGTTCGCGGCGACGACCTGGACCTCGGTGTCCGTCTCCGGCGTCCAGGCCAGGTCCCGAAGCCTGCCTTCCGCGTCGCGGACCACGACGACCGTGGCCGGGCCGCTGGCGGCCAGGTCCGCCGCGCGCACCGCGCTGCCCGCTGTCGTTCCCGCTGGCACCCTCACGCGTGCGGCGGGAACCGTCGGGGCTGACGAGTGGGACGCTGTGACTGCCATCGGTCTGCGAGCTCCTTTGGGGGTCGGACGACTGCCTGATGGTAGCCGTCACAGGCTCAAGGCCTGCCGCCGGCGGACCCGGTGCCGCCGGCGCCCCCGCCGGGTTCCGTGATCGAGTTGTGACATCCGGTGATCGCCGGCCACGTCCGGAGTGGATTACCGTGCGGTCGTCGCCGGAGTCGAGCCGGTTGGGTTCGGCGGGTCGGTGTGAGTTCGATGAGGAGGTATGCCGCATGGGTGTTCTCGCGGACGCGAACCTCCGGCTGGACGCCGGTGTCGTGGATTACGCCCTGCTGGGGTTCTACTTCGTGATGGTGCTCGGCATCGGTGTGCTCGCGCGCCGCTCGGTGTCCTCCAGCCTGGACTTCTTCCTCTCCGGCCGGTCGATGCCCGCGTGGGTGACGGGGCTGGCGTTCATCTCCGCCAACCTGGGCGCCGTCGAGATCTTCGGCATGACCGCCAACGGAGCCCAGTACGGCGTCCCGACGGTGCACTACTACTGGATCGGCGCGATTCCGGCCATGGTGTTCCTCGGCCTGGTCATGATGCCGTTCTATTACGGGTCCAAGGTTCGTAGCGTGCCGGAGTTCATGCTGCGCCGCTTCGGCAGGTTCGCCCATCTGGTCAACGGACTGAGCTTCGCACTGGCGCAGGTGCTGATCGCCGGGGTCAACCTGTACGCTCTCGCGACCGTTGTCGACCTGCTGCTTGGCTGGCCGCTGTGGGTGTCCATCGTGGCCGCCGCGGCGATCGTGCTGGCCTACACCACGCTCGGCGGCCTTTCCGCCGCGATCTACAACGAGGTCATGCAGTTCTTCGTCATCGTCGCGATGCTGCTGCCACTGACCCTTGTCGGTCTGCACAAGGTCGGCGGCTGGAGCGGACTGATCGACAGGGTCAGCGCTGCCGGAGGCGACGTGGCCAACCAGGTGCACTCCTGGCCGGCCACGAACCTGACCGGCATCACCAGCGCGACACTCTCGGTCCTCGGCATCGTGTTCGGCCTCGGATTCGTGCTGTCGTTCGGCTACTGGACCACGAACTTCGCCGAGGTCCAGCGCGCGCTGTCGGCCAAGAGCATGTCCGCGGCCCGCCGGACGCCGCTGATCGGGGCGTACCCGAAGACGCTGATCGTGCTGCTCATCGTCACCCCCGGCATGCTCGCCGCCGTCCTGTCGCCCGAGTTGGCCCAGTACAAAGCCAGCGGCGGCAAACTGGACAATGGCGTCACCTACAACAACGCGATCGAACTGCTGATCCGGGACCTGCTGCCCAACGGCATGCTCGGCATCGCCATCACCGGCCTGCTCGCGGCGTTCATGGCGGGTATGGCGGCCAACGTCAGTTCCTTCAACACGGTGTTCACCTACGACATCTGGCAGTCCTACGTGGTCAAGGACAAGCCGGACGACTACTACCTGCGCACCGGCCGTGTGGTCACGGTGTTTGGCTGTCTCATCGCGATCGGCGCGGCGTTCATCGCGGGCAACTTCAACAACATCATGGACTACCTCCAAACGCTGTTCGGCTTCTTCAACGCCCCGCTGTTCGCCACGTTCCTGCTCGGCATGTTCTGGAAGCGGATGACCCCGTTCGCCGGCGGTCTCGGCCTCATCGTCGGGACGCTGTCCGCGGTGTTCATCGACGTGCTCAACCGCAACGAGGTGCTGCACCTGGCCGGACAGGGTGCCAGCTTCGTCGCCGCGAGCGTCGCGTTCGTGGCCGACGTGCTGGTCAGCGTGATCGTCACGCTGGTGACGCGACCCAAGCCCGATTCGGAACTCGTCGGCCTTGTCTGGTCGCTGACTCCGAGGGAGCGCCGGCAGCACTCCGCGACAGGTGAGAACGCCGGGTGGTACCGCAAGCCGGTGGTCCTCGGTGGCGGTGTGCTCGCGCTGACCGTCGCGCTGAGCATCGTGTTCTGGTGAGGGAGGAAACCATGACCGGGCAAGTCAGGTCCGCGGGCCTTTTCGACCTGCGCTACATCCTCGGGCTGCTGTTCGGGGTCTACGGTGTCGTCCTCACGGTGATGGGCCTGTGGTTCACCGACAGCGACGGCATCGACAAGGCCGGAGGGGTGAACGTCAACCTGTGGAGCGGCCTTGCCATGCTGGTCGTCGCGGTCCTCTTCGCGGGCTGGGCAAGGCTGCGGCCGATCAGACTGCCGGCCGCCGGCCAGTCCGTGGAGGCCGGCGAGACCGTGGAGGCCGGCAGGGACTGACGGCGGCGAATCATCCGGTTTCGCTCGCTCTCGGCGCGGTCGGTCGCTACGGTTGGGGCGTGTTTCTGCTTTCCCGGTTCGCCGTTCTCGCCGCCGTCCTCGTTCCGGTGCTCGCCGGATGCGGTGCCGACCAGGCCAAGTCCACGTCGCCACGTACCGTCGTCGAGGCCACGAACGCCGGCGACGCGGCGAACAAGGGGCCTGTCGACCCTGCTTTCGCTCCTGACAGGTTGCGCGTGCTCGATCCGTGTGCGCTGCTGCAGGCCGTGCTGCCCAGACAACAGACGAACACCGAGGCCACACCAAATGGTGATGTCTTCGCTGACTGCTTTGTCCTGTCGTACCCCTTTGACGGTGGGCAGAAACTCAACGTCACGTTGACCATAGGCAAAGCCGTTCCCGAGGCGGGGCGCGACGCGGGTGAGCTCGTCGGCATCCGGGTCATCGAGTCCCAGCAGAGCACGAGATGCGCAGAGAAGGCCGTCACCCAGAATTCGCCGCCACTGGGAATAGTGCTGGAAGTCGACAGTCTCGGCACCAGTGGGAGCAGTGCCGCTGGCCAGCTCTGCGACCCTACCAAGAAAATGCTGACCACCATTCTGCAACGAATTCACACCGGGCCGCCGACCGTGTCCTCCAGCGGGACCGCTGCTTCGGTCGACCCGTGCACACTCGCGGACAAGGCGACCCTGGACAAGGTGGTCGGTCCGGCACCGAGCGTCGGCGTCGACAGTCTGCGCGACTGCTCCTGGCGGCAGAACGGATTGAGCCTCGAGGTAGCGCTGTCGATCGAGCAGGACCAGGCTCAGGACACCGCCGCGTCCGGCAAGCCGGGAAAGCCCGTGGACATCGGGTCGGGTGTGACCGCGTACCAGGTGGACACCAACAACGGTGCTCCGGGCTGCGCGATCGCATGGTGGCTGCGCAACACGGGGTCGACCAACGAAACGGCGACCGTGCGGTTCACCAATCTCCAAAACGTGGCCGGTGTCGACAGTTGTGCCAACGCGATGGCGGCCGCCAAGGTGGTCGCCACGAAGTTGCCGAAGTCCTGACCTGCTTCCATTCCCCCTGCTTCCATTCCCGCGGGACGACCCAGACTCAGTACGCATTTGGTACTGACGTGAGATGCCTTGTTCCGTACGCTTCAGTAGCTAGATCGGTTCTGGCACGTCGGTTCGGCGGAGGGGTGATGGCGCAGGCGGCGAGGGAGGGCGACACGGTCGAGGCCGTGGCGGACGACGACGGGCTTGCGAGGTTTGCCTCGGTCGATCCTCGTACCGGAGAGACCGTGGCCCACCATCCGGTGCACGACGCCGAACGGGTCGCGGACGCGGTTGCCGCCGCCCGCACGGCCGCGGCTTGGTGGGCCGGGCTGGGGTTCACCGGCCGCAAGGAGCGGCTGGACAGCTGGCGCAAACTGATCGTCGGCCGGCTTGAGGAGGGGGCCGGCCTGGTCAGCGCGGAGACCGGCAAGCCCGCTGCCGACGCCAAGATGGAACTGGTGGCGGCGGTCGGTCACCTGCACTGGGCCGCTCGCAACGCCGAACGGGTGCTGCGCAGGCGGAAGGTGCCTTCCGGCCTGTTGATGTCCAACCAGGCGGCCAGCGTCGAGTACCTGCCCCTTGGTGTGATCGGCGTGATCGGGCCGTGGAACTATCCGGTGTTCACCCCGATGGGTTCGATCGGATACGGACTTGCCGCGGGCAACGCGGTGGTGTTCAAGCCGTCCGAGTTGACGCCGGGAGTCGGCGTCTGGCTGGCCGACACCTTCGCCGAAGTCGTACCCGAACACCCGGTGCTGACCGTGGTCACCGGCTTCGGCGAAACCGGTGCCGCACTGTGTCGTTCCGGACTGGACAAGCTGGCCTTCACCGGTTCGACGGCGACGGCCAAGCGGGTGATGGCCGCGTGTGCCGAGACGCTTACCCCGGTGCTCGTCGAATGCGGCGGCAAGGACGCGCTGATCGTGGACTACGACGCCGACGTCCGTGCGGCCGCCGACGCGGCCGTGTGGGGCGCGATGTCCAACGCGGGACAGACCTGTGTCGGCATCGAGCGGGTCTACGTGGTCGACGACGTCGCCGATGAGTTCGTCGGCGAGGTGACCAGGATCGCGTCCAGGCTGAAGCCTGGCGGAGAGCCGTCAGCGGACTTCGGGCCGATCACTATGCCGGCACAGGTGGACATCATCCGTTCGCACGTGAGTGACGCGGTGGATCGGGGTGCCCGTGCCGTTGTCGGTGGTCCGGAGTCGGTGCGCCCGCCGTTCGTCGAACCGGTCGTGCTGCTCGACGTGCCCGAGGATTCGTCCGCCATCATGGAGGAGACCTTCGGCCCGACCGTCACCATCAACCGGGTTCGGGACGCCGACGAGGCGATCCGGCTCGCCAACGCGAGTCGGTACGGGCTGGGCGGCGCGGTGTTCGCCAAGTCGCGCGGCGAGGAGCTCGCCCGCAGGATGCACACAGGCATGGTCTCGGTCAATTCCGTGAACGCCTTTGCGTCCGTGCCTTCGCTGCCGTTCGGTGGGGTCGGCGATTCCGGGTTCGGGCGGATCCATGGCGAGGACGGACTGCGGGAGTTCACCAGGCCGCAGGCGGTCACCCGCAAGCGGTTCGCCTCCCCGCTCAACCCGATGACGTTCTCGAGGACCTCGTCGACAATCCGTCGGCTGATGAGCCTTGTCCGGCTGAAGTACGGTCGCTGACCAGGCTCGCCATGGCGCCGTGGGGAGCGGAGGCTCATGAAGAAGATCATCAATGATCCGTCGGCCGTGGTGGACCAGGCGCTGTACGGCATGGCGCTGGCCCATCCTGATCTGCTCAGGGTCGAGCGGGATCCGGCGGTGATCGTCAGGGCGGACGCTCCCATCGCCGGCAAGGTCGCGATCATCTCCGGTGGTGGCTCCGGCCATGAGCCGCTGCACGGAGGGTTCGTCGGCGCCGGCATGCTGGACGCCGCCTGCCCGGGGGCGGTTTTCACCTCGCCAACCCCGGACCAGATCGTTGCCGCTGTCGAGCAGGTCAACGGTGGCGCCGGCGTGTTGCTGGTGGTCAAGAACTACACCGGCGACGTGCTCAACTTCGCCACCGCCGCCGAACTGGCCGGTGCTGACGGCGTGGACGTGCGTACCGTCGTGATCGATGACGACGTGGCCGTCAAGGACTCGCTCTACACCGCGGGCCGGCGCGGGGTGGCGGGCACCGTGCTGTTGGAGAAGATCGTCGGTGCCGCGGCGGAACGGGGAGACGATCTCGACTGGTGTGCGGCGGTGGCCGCGAAGGTCGTCGCCAACGTGCGTTCCCTCGGCCTGGCGCTCAATGGGTGCACCGTCCCGCATGTCGGCCAGCCAAGTTTCGCTCTCGCCGAGGACGAAGTCGAGCTCGGTATCGGTATTCACGGAGAGCCGGGCCGTCAGCGGCTGCCGATGGAGCCGGCCGATGCCCTCGTCGGCCGCCTGGTGGACGGTGTCGCCGACGATCTGTCGCTCAGCTCGGGGGACCAGGTCCTGTTGTTCACCAACGGCATGGGCGGTACCCCGCTCGTCGAGCTGTACCTCGCGCACGGAATCGCCGAGAGGCTCGTGGCGGACCGGGGTGTCCAGGTGGAGCGCAGACTGGTTGGTTCGTACGTGACCAGCCTGGAGATGCAGGGGATGAGCCTCACCGTCCTGAAGCTGGATGACGAGCTCACCGAGCTCTGGGACGCTCCGGTGCGCACCGCCGCACTGCGGTGGGGAGTATGACGATGTCCTGCGCGACAGAGGATGTCGTCGCCGTGGTGCGCGCGGCCGCTGTCACCGTGCGGGAACACCGCGACGAACTTGTCGAACTGGACCGCCGAATCGGGGACGGCGACCATGGGGAGAACCTTATGCGCGGGTTCACGGCGGTAACGTCCAAACTGGACAGCCATGTTCCCGACACACCGGGCGCCGTGCTGAAACTGGTGGCCACCACGCTGATTTCCACCGTGGGCGGTGCCTCGGGCCCATTGTTCGGCACGGCTTTCCTGCGTGCCGGCACAGCCGTTGGCGGTCTCTACCGACTCGACGGCGCCGCCGTCGCCGCCGCGCTCGAAGCCGCGTCGGCCGGCGTCATCGCTCGCGGTCGGGCCGACGTCGGGGACAAGACGATGGTCGACGCGCTCGCGCCGGCTGTCGAGGCTGCGCGAGCCGCGGTGGGTGGATCCGTCGCCGAGGTGCTCGCCGCGGCGGCGGAAGCCGCCGAGCGGGGGGCCTCCTCGACCGTTCCGCTCGTGGCCCGCAAGGGCAGAGCCTCCTATC
Organism: Kutzneria sp.; assembly: GCA_019239965.1. Taxonomy (GTDB): domain Bacteria; phylum Actinomycetota; class Actinomycetes; order Mycobacteriales; family Pseudonocardiaceae; genus Kutzneria. The sequence continues at coordinate 14,527 of JAFAZC010000013.1, forward strand.
TCGGCGAGCGCAGTGCCGGGCACCTCGACCCTGGCGCGCGGTCGACAGCACTGCTGCTGCGCTGTTTCGCGGGCTCGGGCCGTTTCGCCGACTCGGCGGACCGGGGATGACTATCGGCCTGGTGATCGTCTCGCACAGCGCAAGACTGGCCGAAGGGGTCGCCGAGCTCGCCGCCCAAATGGCTCCTGACGTGTCGGTGCTGCCGGCCGGCGGGACGGCGGACGGAACGCTGGGCACCGACTACGTCCGCGTCCGCACCGCACTGGCGCGGGCAGGCGACGGGGGAGTAGTACTGCTCTACGACCTCGGCAGCGCGCGCATGGTCGCCGAGCTCGCGGTGGAGGACCACGAGGGATCGTCCGACTGCCGGCTCGTCGACGCTCCACTCGTCGAGGGCTCGGTGGCCGCCGCGGTGGCCGCCCAGGGCGGAGCCGGGCTCGACGAGGTGGCCATGGCCGCGAGATCCGCGTCCGGTGGGCCCGCGGTCGGTACCGACCCGCCGGCGGAGAGCGTGGACCTGCTGCTGCACAACGAAATCGGCCTGCACGCCAGACCCGCGGCTCTGGTGGCCCGCGCGCTTGCCGGGCTCGACGCCGAGGTGACCGTCGGCCTCGGCGGGCGCCGCGCGGACGCGCGGAGCGTGTTCGCGCTGATGGGATTGGGTGCCCGGGACGGCGACACGGTCAGGGTCGGGGCTACCGGACCGGATGCCGGTGAGGCGCTGCGCCGAATCGCTGAACTGGTCGAGCGCGGCTTTCCTGAGTGATCGGAGAGGCAGATTCACCCATTAGCGCTAAAGTGACGCTGCTGCGCTATATTGGTTGGGTGGCAACCATCCAGATCCGGGACATCCCGGACGAAGCATACGAGACCATCCGGCTCAGAGCCCGCGCGGCCGGTCAGTCCATCCAGGCCTACATGCGTGACCAGGTGGTGATGTTGGCGAAGCAGCGCACCAAACGGGAGGTGTTGGACGCTCTCGAAGCCGTACTGGCCAAAGAAGGAACCCCCGTCACCCTTGACGACATCGTCGCTGACCTCGATGCGGACCGCCGGTGAGCAGTCTTGTCATCGACGCCTCAGCGTTCGTCTATGTGGCGACGTCCACCGAGCCGGAGGCAGCCAAGTCACGGACCATGATGGACAGAGTGGTGTGCCATGCGCCGCACCTCATCGACGCGGAAGTGGGAAATGTGCTCCGACGGCACGAACTAGCTGGCCGGATCACCCCCGGTGTCGCGGCGACGGGGTTGCGGCTGCTTCGACACCTCGTGGACGAAAGGTATCCCGCGACAGGGCCCCTTGGCGAGGCGGCATGGCGGCTCCGCGGTTCGATCACCTTCTACGACGCGCTGTACGTCGCGCTGGCGAACATGCTGGGCGCCAAGCTGGTCACCGGTGACGCGAGGCTGACGAGGGCGCCGGGACTGCCCTGTGAAGTCGAACTGGTGCGGGCCGGACGGTAGGCCCCGTCACCCACAGCACCCTCCGCCGCAGCAGCCCCCGCCACCTGTGCTGGGGGCTGCGGCCCCGGTGCCCACCGCGACGGTGGTCAGCAGCTTGACCGTGTCGTCGTGCCCGGCCGGACAGCTCGCCGGGTCACTGGCCGCGCTCATCGGACGATTCACGTCGAACGTGTCGCCGCACTGCCGGCAGCGGAACTCGTAGGTCGGCATGGACGCATTGTCGCATCATCGCGTGGCCGTTCACCCCGGCTCGGCTACCGTCGGCTGGTGCCCCGCCGCAACCGCTCCCGACGTCCTCGAGCCGCGGAGGCCGAGCCCCGTGCGCTGGGTGCCGCGCTCGGCTGGGGGCAAACCGAGTCCGCCGCGGACGGCGAATGGCTGGTCCGCGGGGTGCCTGGCGACAAAGCCACCAAGGTCTACCGCTGCCCCGGCTGCGAACACGAGATCAGACCCGGCGTCCCGCACGTGGTGGCGTGGCCGGCCGACCGCGGCGGTATCGAGGACCGCAGGCACTGGCACAGCGGCTGCTGGTCGGCACGAAGGCATCGACGGCCGACAAGACGCCACTGGTGACCGCCTCAGCCGTCCGCCGCGCCTCTGTCCGATATGGATCCGCGCGACCGGAACACCAGCGACTCCCCGCCGTACATCGCGGTCGTGCCGGTGAGCACGAACCCGAGCTTCACCGCCACCCGGACGGACTGCTTGTTGTCGTCCCGCGTGACGATCACCACCGGCGCTCCAGGGACGATACGCTCCGCCCAACCGACCGTGGCGGCGGCCATCTCGGTCGCGTAGCCCCGCCCCCAGGTGGCGGGCCGGAATCGGTAGTACAGGTTCAGTGCCGGCTGCCCGTCGAGCTCGTGCCACCGCAGACCGCCGATGCCGATCACAGCGTCCGACCCTCGTTCCGACACCGCCCAGTACCCGATGCCCTCGCGTGCCCAGTCGGCAAGCCACGTGCCGAGCATCTCCGCGGCCTGCTCCGGGCTGGCCGGGCCGACTGGGTGGTGTCGGCTGGTCTCCGGGTCGCCCTGGATCTCCACGACCGCTGGCAGGTCGCCAGGACCGAGCCGGCGCAGCACCAGTCGCTCGGTGTGGATCTCCCTCCCGTCGCCGTCCACGGACCGCCTCAGCTCTTCGGCACCGCCCTGACCTGAATGGTCGGCGTCTCGTCCACCTCGGGCTTGTGGTCTCCGGAAGGCTTGTGGTCCCCGGACTCCCGGGCTTCAGGCCTGTGGATCGCCTCGGACACGAGTTCCTGCTCGTCCTCGAACGGGGCGACAAGCGGAGCCGCGGCCAGGATCATGCTGCGGGCCGACTGCACCTGCCCGGCGATCCGCTGCCGCAGGGTGCGCAGCTGCTCGACCCGCTGGTTGGCCTCGGTGACCCGCCGGTTGGACTCGTCGGTGGCCTCGCGAACCCTGCGGTGCGCCTCGTCGGTCGCCTCCTGCAGTCGCGCGGTGGCCTCGGCTATCGAATCGTGGCGACGCCGGTTGGCCTCCTCGGTCGCCTCCCGGATCCGGCGCTCGGCCTCGGCCTTGCTCGCGGCCTCCTGCTCGGCGAGGCTGCGCATCGCCTCGGCCCGCCGGCCCGCCATCGCGATGTCGAAGTCCTCCTCGGCCTGCTTGCGGCGGGCGAGGGAGTCGGCGTCGGCCTTGGCGCGGACCTGTTCGGCCGCCTCGTCCAGCTGCTTGCGGCGCTTCTCGGCCTCACTGATGATCTTGGCGGCCTCGGCCTGTGCCGTCTCGATCACGCCGCGGTGCTCGGCCTCCATCTCAGCCCTGCGCTCGTCGAGCTCGGCGAGCATCTTCTCGTAGCGCCGCCGCAGCGCGCCGCCTTCTTCCTCGGCTTTCGCCCTGATCTGGTTGCCTTCGGCCTCGGCGCGCTCTTTGGTCTCGTTGGCCTCCTCCTGTGCGAGCTTCAGCATCCGCTGCAGCCGCTCGCTCAGGCCTTCCAGGGTGGTCGGCGGCAACGACAGTCGCTGGACCTGACCGCGCAGGTCGTCGATCTCCGAGCGCCCCTTCTCCAGCTGCCTCGTCAGATCATTGGCTTGGGACACCGCGGCGTCCCGGTCGGCGGCCAGCAGTTTCAGGTCGGAGTCGAGTCGCTCCAGATGCTCTTCCACCTGTGCCCGGTCGTAGCCGCCACGTTTGACGACGTCGAAGCCGGTACCCAGGGGGACAAGATCACGGTCGTTGCCAAGGGCCATGCCCTCACGCTACCGGTAGGAGTGACGCTCGTGGATACTCTGAGCCGCCAAGTTGGGGACTTCTCACGTCTGGACGCATCTGACGATCAGATCAATGCGGCACGCACCTGTCTGATCACACGCCGTCATCGGACCTCGGCGGCTCGCCTGGCGCCTTTCATGGTTGGTTTCCCGGTTGGGGACTGAGCTTGGCGGCGATGCCGTCGAGCAGGCAGCCCAGCGTCCATTCGACGTTGTCGTTGGCAAGGTCGAAGGCGGTGTGGTCGGTGCCGGTGAGACCACGCGACCATCGGGAGAACGCGGGGTACTCGCCGGCCTCGGCAATGGGCGCGAGCAACGGCTCGGCAGCGGTCTTGAGCTGCTTCTCGGTAGCCAGTCCGGTACGCCGGCGCATCCGGTTCTCCTCGACGAGCTGCAGGGCGGAGCCGATCAGGTGACCGTCGACGGCGGCCGTGACCCGGCTCATGCCGTCGGAACCGAGCCCGAGGGGCTCGAGCGCGGCAAACCGGAAGTCGAAGTACCGCAGGGCATTGGGCCCGAACAGCGGCCGGGTGTGCACCAGTTCGGCGAACCACAGGTGGCCTCGGATGACCGCCCAGGTCCGGCGGGCCAGGGACTCCAGATCGGTCCGCCAGTCGCCGCTCGGCCGTTCGGGCAGTTCGACCTCTCCGTAGACCGCGTCGAGCATCAGGTCGATGACACCGTCCTTGCTGCCGACATACCGGTACAGCGACATCGGGGTCGAGGAACCCAGTTTGGTGCTGATCCGACGCATGGTGAGCGCCTCGGTTCCCTCGACGTCGGCGATCGACAGCGCGGCGCGCAGGATGGCCGTCCTGCTCAACGACGTGACGGGGCGCGGCGACGGTTCGGGCAGTGTCCAGATGAGTGGGCCGGGCGGCCCGGTGGATGTGCTGGTCACGAACGACCTCCTGGCGACCATTACATCATCAGTGTACGTTGTACAGATGATGTACGACGTACACGAGAGACGTGTCCTGATCATCGGCGGTGGCTTGGTAGGTCTGTGCGCCTCGTTGTTCCTGAGCCACCACGGGGTCGAATCGATGGTGGTCGAGAAGCACACTGGAACGTCACCCCAGCCCAAGGCGCGGCGGATCAATCTGCGGACCATGGAACTGTTCCGCCAGATTGGGATCGCCTCGGACGTGCTCCATGCGGCTGACGCGCTCGCCGATTTCCAAGGCATGGCGGCTGGCCGCACGCTCGCCGATGCCAGGAGACTGCCATTCACACTGCCCGGCGGCGTCCCGAACTGGGATGACATCTCACCGGTCTCGGCCTGCCTGTGCGCACAGGACGCGTTGGAGCCGGTGTTGCGCGGGCTGGCCGCGGACAGGGGCGTCGAGCTGAGGTTCGGCGCGGAGGTCGCCGACTTCGTGGCGGACGGGGCCGGGGTCACCGCGACCGTCAGTGCCGAGGACGGCTCGACGCACACCGTGCGCGCCGACTACCTGATCGCCGCCGACGGGGCGCGCGGGCGGACAAGGGAAAAGCTGGATATCGGGCGCGGCGGCCGTGGCTCGCTCGGCAGTGCCGCCAACGTCTACTTCCGAGCCGACCTCAGTGATCTAGTCCGGGGGAGGGAGTTCAACCTCTGCCAGATCGAGCACCCGGCGGCCCCTGGCGGG
>JAFAZC010000050.1 GCA_019239965.1 Kutzneria sp.
GCGGAAGCCCCGTTCCAGCAGTTGGCGCACCTCCACCAGGTGGAAAGTCTCCCACGCTGGTCCATTGAGCCAGTTGGAGTAATAGCCGGCCCGGCCTGCTTCGGGCATCACGACCAGCACGTCGGTGTCGGCACTGAGCTGAGCGACATCGGTGGAGCGGGTCCAACTCTGGTAGTCGTCGCAGCATCCGTGCAGCAAATAGAGAACTGGCCAACGGGAAGCGGGACGGGTGTCCCAGTCAGGAGGCAGCAGAAGCCGGACCGTCTGGACGCTGCCGAGAGCAGGCGAGGTGATCGCCAGGTCCACCATCCGCGGCGCGACGACTGTCTGGTTGACCACTCGTGCCCCGTCGTCGGCCACAAGACCGACGCTGTGAGCGGGCGCCGACGGGAGCTCCGCCGGTGCCGCGGCCTGCGCTGCCGCCGGGTGGGTGAAGGCGCACACCACAATGCCCACGATTGCCACGGTGAACGCGGTGAGAGGCCATCGCAGCACTGCCACCCGACAAGTATAGGAACACGCCGTGCTCATCTCATGGCAGACCACGAAGAAGCCCTGAATGGCCGCGGGAAGAGCCCTGAATGGCCGCAGGGAAACCTTGTCAAGCCTTGCGCCGTCGCGGATGCCGGGCCGTGACATGCCAGATGTCGGTGTAGTTCAGCAGCCGGTCAGGAACGGGGGGTAACAGAGGACAGCGCCCGGCGCGCAGGTCGTGAGAAAGGTAGGCCTGTGCTGTCCAGCCGCGTCTCAGTAGCCAACTCCGTGGATTGACGAGAGCGGTTCGGTACGGAGAACCGCGTCGCTCCAAGAACAAGCGGTACGGACGTGCGTACTCGTCCATAAGGAACCGTTCGTGCGGGACATCCAGAACGAAGGACGAGCGTGGCGCGCTGGCGAGGCTGATCTGGTCCACCAGCTGATCGCAGAGCTGATATGGCAGGTAGTACAACAACCCTTCCGCCACCCACACGGTAGGACGACGTGGTGTCCAACCGGCACAGGACAGGGCTTCGATCCAGTTGTCCGCGAGGTCGACGTTCACCGGAACGCGTGTGCAGGTCGTGACGCAGCCGTTGTTCGCGAGAATCGCGTCTCGCGAGGCCAGCTGCCCGGGAAGGTCGACTTCGTAATAGTGAAGGTCACCGGGCAGGTTCAGGCGAAAGGCGCGGGTGTCCGCTCCAGCTCCCAGACACACGACCTGGCGGACTCCGTTGCCAACCTCCCGTTTGATCACCTCGTCACCGAGTCGGGCCCGCACGACGACAGCGCCGGTCGGTGCCGCGGGGTACGCGGTGATCTCGTCGTAGTCCGACGGCGAACACAGGAGCCTGGCCAAGGAATCGTCGATGAACGCGTCCGCCCTGCTGTGTTCGGCTGCCCGCAACGCCGCCGCCCAGGAGCTGGTGCTCTTGATCTTCTCGTGGTCAGCAACTGTCACAAGGCCACGCTACCCAGGAAATGGCGGAGCGGGGTGGTCATTTCGTGTTGCCAACGTCCAGTCAGGAATCGATACGCCACAGTGGACACATCTCACACAGGTCATCCTATGGTTGGATGCCTGTGTCGTAGGCGCAATCGGAGTGCGCTCACCGGGTGGCCGCGTCGAAATCCTCCGGCGCGCCGAGATTGAGCCCGGTGCCGGTGGCGCTCTTCGCCCCGAGCCCGATGTTGGCATACACCTGGGGACGGGTGGCGCGCAGCGTCAGCCCCCACACCACCCCACAGACCGCGACGACCAGGTAGACGCCGGGAATGCCCCACCGCAGCGGCGAGTTTTCGTCGACACCGAGCAAACTGGCGAAGTTCACCAACACCAGGGCCACCACGGTGATGACACCGATGGCGGCGAGGACCGGGGCGACGGCACGGCGCCAGACGTTCTCGCCGGAAGGGTGGCGGGCGAAGAATCCGATGACGGCGATCGACGTCGTGGCGATGAGCAGGAGGATGCCGAGGCTGCCGGACGTCGTGCACCAGAAGAACAGCTGGATCACGGGGTCAAGCCCGGCAAGGGCGTAGATCACGATCACCGTGAGCCCGATGGCACTCTGGACCATCGAGCCGGCCTTGGGAGAGCTTGTCCGTCGCGATGTCCTGCCCAGAGCGGCGGGAAGCATCCGCTCTCTGCCGAGCGCGAACATGTACCGCGCGGCCGTGTTGTGGAAGGCAATCAGGGTGGCAAGGACACTGGTCACATAGAGCGCGCGCCCCAAGTCGACGAACATGGTGCCAAGACTGGACCTGGCAAGAGTAAAGATGAGATCCGTACTGTGCGTGCTGGCCTCCTGCACGATCTGGCCGGGCCCGGTGGCCACACTCATCGCCCAGGAGCTCAATGCGTAGAGCACCGTCAGTATGCCTAGCGACAGGAAGGTCGCCACTCGTACCGTTCGGCCGGGGTTCCTGGCTTCCTCGCTGAACACGACGGCGCCCTCGAAGCCGACGAAGCCGAGCATGGCGACGGCGAGCAGCGCGCCGACATGAGGATTGATCATGTTGCTGGGGTTGAGGGTGGCCACGGTGACGGTGCCGCCCGCGGGATGCGCCAGGTTCGCCAGACTGTAGAGGACCACCACGCCGACCTCTGCGGCGAGCAGCACGGCGAGAACCCGGCCGTTCAGGTCGATGTTCTGTAGCCCGAGGAACGCCACGAGTGCCCATCCGGCCAAGGCGACGACCCACCATGGCAGGTCAAGACCGAACCAACTATGCAACAGCGGTGTCGCGGCGTCACCGAGACCGCCGTAGAGCCCCACCTGTGACGCGTTGTAGGCGATCAGTGACACCCAGCCAGCCGCGACCCCCAGCGGTCTGGTCAAACCCCGGCTGACGTAGGCGTTGAACGCTCCGGCATTGGCGACGTAGGGAGCCATCGTCACGAACCCGACACAGAACAGGGCGAGCAGCATGCCCATGACGACGAAGCCGACGGGGATACCGATCTGCCCCGTAACGGAATAGCCAGTGATGACCACCAGAGCCACGGCGGCCAGCGGTGCCGCCGCGGACATGACGAAGTACGACACGGCAGGCGTGCCGAGCCGGTTCGCGGCCAGCGCGGTCGCGACCGTGCTGGTTCTGCGCGGCGTTCTGGCGTGGGACATCACGTTGCTCCAAGGGGAATGCGGGACCGGGTGTGTCGCGGGGCCTGTCCGTAGCTTCGCGTGAGAATGCTTGACGGCCATGCAGCACCGGCCAGATCTTACTTATGGCTGTCGGCAGCTTGTCCAGATGCCGTTGCCTGAATGCCGTTGGTGTGTCTGGGTGTGTTTGGCGGTAACAATGAGCCGGTCACCCGTTCGGCGAAGCCGTTTGCGTGTCCGCCGCGCGCCCCTCACTCCACGGTGACAACCTGTGACGGCTGGCCGCATTGCCATGATCACGCCATGGAGCCTTGTGCGGAGTGATCTATTGGCCGACCAAAGCGAGCCCTGAGCCGAGCGCGACGAAAGAATGTACGACGACCCTGCGCGTCCGGATCACTATCGGGGGCCATGACATAACGTGGTCTCGTAGCACGGCGGCGAATGTGCCCTATGCGGTGAAGACGCCGGTGAGCAGCACGAAGACAAGCCGTAACTCGACCACCCGCGCCAGCGGCACCGGCTCGTCGCCCTCCACGAAGGGGTGGCAAGAAGGCGAGGACGAAGACGGTCGGCGTCGGATTGATGATGTTGATCAGGATATCGGAGGCGGTTATGCGCCGGCCGTGCGACGGTGACCAGCCAGCGCTTTGAGACGAATTGGGCCGTTGCCCTTTGTGACCGTGTCGCGGGAGCGGATAAGCGACGACACGGTGCCGGGCGATCTCGAATGGCAGCCGGACGTGCGCGCAGCCAAACCGGTGATTGTCGCCACCATACGGGAAGCGGTGTTGAGTGTGCACCCGAATGTCGCAATAGCACTCGCGCGGTGGCCGTAGCAGACCCATGCCGACAGAACGCTCGCGGGGTTACGCGGCGCTGTCACGTCGGCGATGGCCGCCTCGTGGCTCGAGGAGAACGACGGGCAGTCGCCGTGCGGTGAGCCGGCGGTACTCGTCGAAACCAGGGTTGAGGTCCTTGATCACCTGCCAGATCTCGTCGTCCTCACGGGGGTCCGCCTTGCGCGCCGTGACCTCGTGCCTCACGCGATCGGCGAGTACCGATGCCGCGGGCTGGGCTTGCAGATTGAGCCACCAGGCTGGCACGTGGTCGTTGCCAGCGTTGGACGCCAGCACAGCAAAGGCGTCACCCCACTTGAGGAAGGCGAGCGGGGTCGAACGGAGCTTGCCGGTTCGGCGTCCCACCGTGGTCAGAACGAGGACCGACATTCCGCCGGCCAGCACATGTGAACGGCGGATCCGCCCGTCGGTGAGCAGAATGAGTCGTGCGTGCGCACGCGTCAACAGTCCTATGGGGCGCCGGAAGCGGGCTATCCGGTGGCGAGCGCGGGCGAACAGTCGGTTGCGCCAGAAGCGCTGCGGGAGCCGAAGCCGTTCGGTGTGAGACGTGCTGACGTCGCTTTCGCCGCTCATGGAAACCAGCCTCCAGGCGGAAGCGAGGTACTGGCAATTCCCCGCGGGGAGTGGCGGTGAGCCGGTCGGCCCCGTGATCAGTCGTCGTAGCCGTAGTATTGGAGGAACATGTCGACGCCGGCGACGATGAGGCGGTCGGTGAGCCGGTGGCTCGGACCATGACCGTATGCGCCGTAGAGCACGGTGGGTGAGACGACCAAGCCGGACAGCTGGAGGACAGCGAGCTCGACATCGGGTACGCACAGGGTCTTCCGCTCGCTCAGTCGGCGCAGTGCCGCGGCGATGACGGCGTGCAGCCGGGCGGGTCCCTCCTCCATCCAGGCCTTGCCCAACTCGGGGAATCGCCTCATCTCGCCGGCGACCAGGTTTCGCAGGCCGATCATGTCGGGTGTCGTCAAACCTGCGACCCAGGCTCGGCATGCCCGCACGAGGGCCGCGCGCACGTCGGCGGATTCGACGAGGTGAGACTCGACAAGGCCCTCCGCCTGACGCAGCGCGTCGCCGAGCCGTCCACTGATCACGGCGAGAAACAGGTTGTCCTTGGAGCCGAAATGGTTGTAGACGGTGACCTTGGAGACCCCGGCGGCCGCGGCGACGCGGTCCATGCTGACATCGAAGCCGTCGGTCAGGAATACCGTGAGTGCCGCCTCGACGATCGCCCGCCGCTTGCCATCCGCCCGAGCACCGGAAGGTGCCCGTTGGGCACCGGCCGAAGCTGTTCGCGGCATCGCTGTTCTCCCCCGTTGGCGGATCGGTGGACCCTGGTGGCGAATTGGCGCGCACCCTTGACTGAATCGTACTGGACGGTTCAGTTGAGGTGTTCGCGGCAACAAGTGTACTGTACCGAATAGTTCAGTTCATGGTCGCCCGGCCGGTCGGTGCCCGAATCGGGGGCCAGTGAGAACGCAACGTGGAACGAGGGGATCACCATGACGCGGCACCGCATCGATGTGCACCACCATGTCATCCCGGAGCCGTATCGGCGGGCCATGGCCGAGGCGGGAGTTGGCGACCCCATCGCTGGCATCGACTATCCAGCGTGGAACATCGAGGATGACCTGGAGACGATGGACCGTTGCGGAATTCAGACCGCGCTGGTGTCCATCACCGCGCCCGGTGTCGGTTTCGTCGAGGGCAGGACGGCCTCGCGCGTCGCGCGCCAGGTCAACGAGTATCTGGCCCAGCTCACGGCCGACCACCCCGACCGGTACGGTGCCTTCGCCGTGCTCCCCTTGCCGGATGAGTCGGCGGCCATCGAGGAGGTTCGGTACGCGCTTGACGTCTTCGGCCTCGACGGCGTCGGACTGTTCACCCACTACCGGGGCACCTATCTCGGTGAGCACGACTTCGACAGGCTGTTCGCCATGGTGTCCGAGCGGGGCGTGACCGCCTTCGTGCATCCCACCGTTCCGCCAGGGGAAGGGCAGCCCACCTTCGGTCTCCCGCCTTCGCTGTACGAATTTCCCTTCGACACGACCCGTGCGGTGGCCAATCTTCTCTACAGCGGGACTCTCGACCGCCACCGGAATCTGCGACTGGTCATCTCCCATGCCGGCGGGACCGTTCCCTACCTGGCCAAGCGTCTGACGCACGCCGCGACCATCAACCAGTCGTGGCGAGGACGCCAGCCGGCCGACCTCATCGGTTCGCTGCGTGGGCTTTTCTACGACACCGCCATGTCGGCCAATCCGCATACGCTCGCCGCGTTGGTCTCCCTGATCGACACCGGCAATATCCTCTTCGGTACCGACTTTCCGTTCATGCCCGAGTCCACCGCGCGAGAGACCGTGACCGGGGTCGGCGAGTTCTTCGCTGGACAGGACCGATCCGACGTCGAACGGAACAACGCGTTAAGACTGTTTCCCCGTCTGCGTACCTCAGGTTTTCCGATGTAGACGGTGGTGCCGCATGGCACGCACTCGATCACCGCAGGCCGTTGAGCACCAGCGACGGCGTGCGTGCTCGCGGAAGAACAGTCGTACGCAGGCGTGGGCCTCGCAGCGGCGGACCTCGGACGCGGTGTCACCGCAGACCACGGTGATGGCGTCCCATGCGACCGCGGCGATCGCTCCGCTCGCACCACCGCGCCGGTCTGCGAGCCAGCGGCGGACGGGACCGTCGGACGGCCAGGAGAGCTGGGGTGCGGCAGGATGCGTCCTGGCCTCGGCGTTCACCACCTCCACGGCGTTGGCTTCGGGCGGCCGCTTGTCAGCAAGTGCGGTGAACAACTCTCGGACGGCGGCGCGCAGTTCGACCAACCTGGCAAGGTCCTGTTTTCGGACACGGGGAGTCGCTGTCCCCGTAAGGTCGCGCGTGCGGAGCCACTCGGCCGCCTTGTCCGTGCTGTCCAGGCGGTCGACTTCGCTGGACCCGCCGAGGTACCAGGTGTTGACCAGTGCCAGTGCGACGGACCTGTCCTCGCCTGGGGCCGCTGTCGGCGCTGTCACCGGCACCTCTCTCCTGCTGGCCGAAGCATGCTCTGTCGCCAGTGTCCTCTGAGCGGCCCAGCTGCGGACACCGGGTTGGACCCAGCCTGAAATCTAATGGATATTGACTCATATAAACATGAGATGTAGCGTCGGGTGGCGCAGGCCTGACGGCGTCCAAGGTGGAGACCCTCCGCGTCGGCGTCGTTGTCGTTCCTCGTGTCTGAAAGGACAGTCATGGCCCTCTCGCGTCGTCAGTTCGTATCCACCTCGGTGGCCGCGTCCGCTCTCGGAAGGAGACCGGATGTGCCCGTGGCCGATTCGATCGACCAGCCCACTGCCGTCCATCACCGGTATGCCGCCGTCGGGGGTCGTCAGATTTTCTACCGGGAGGCCGGTCCCCGCGATGCGCCCGTTGTTGTGCTCCTGCATGGATTTCCCACCAGCTCACACATGTATCGATTCCTGCTTCCGGCGCTCGCGGACCGCTACCGTGTGATCGCTCCCGACTATGTCGGCTATGGCGCCTCCGACGCTCCACCGGTCGATGAGTTCAGCTACACCTTCGAATCGATGACCAGCGTCATGACCGATTTCCTCGGTGAAGTCGGAGTCGACCGGTTCAGCCTCTATGTGCAGGACTTTGGCGCGCCTATCGGGTTGCGGATCGCCGCACGCCACCCCGGCCGGGTCGCCGCGATCATCTCCCAGAACGGAAACGCTTATCGGGAAGGTATCGGCCCTCAGCTGCTTCCTACCCTGACGGGTCCGCTGCCCACCGACGACGAGTTGCGCCAGACGATCAGCCCGGAGTTCACCCGAGCTCAGTACCTCACCGGCGTGCCGGATCCGACGTTGGTCAGCCCCGACAACTGGGAGCTCGATCAGGCGCTGCTGAACCGGCCGGGAAACGACCTGATTCAGTTCGCCATGCTTCGGGACTACCGGAACAACCTTCCGGTGTACCCGGAGATCCAACGGTACTTCCGAGCCAGTCAGGTGCCGCTGCTCGCGGTGTGGGGTGGCGGGGACCCGATATTCCTTCCCGCCGGGGCATGGGCGTTCCGGCGTGACCTGCCTGAGGCCGAGGTGCACGTGCTGGATACGGGCCACTTCGCACTCGAAACTCACCTGGGCACCATCGTCAGGTACATGCGTACCTTCCTCCAGCGTGTCCATGGCTGAGGCGGCGAATGCATTGTAAGTACTATTGCTTCAGTGTTGGCAAAATTTGATCGCACAGAGACACGGTGTCGTGTTTGTTCAAGACAGGGCGAAGCCGGCACCCTAGCGTGACCGGCCATGAACTACAGCCACCGTGCATCCTGCCGATTCACCGTCGCCTCCTGGTCGGAGAGCGTCGTGTCCGACATCGACGACTCGGGCACCACGATCGGCGGGACGTATTACCCCATGCGCGGTCTCACCCGGGCTGAGGTCCGCTACTCCTACACCGGCGATCTGGCGGGAAGCGGCACCCTGGTCTACCTCATCGGCTACAAGGCGGATGCCGCACCAGTGCTCGGCTTCGAACGGTTCGAAGGGACGGTCGCAGGTCGCGAGGGAACCTGCGTGTTCCGCCATGTCGGCACGCAGGACAAGGGATCGGTGTCCGCCCAGATCGACGTGGTCCCGGGTATGGGCACCGGTGGCCTTGAAAACCTTCGTGGCGAGGCGGAGCTGTGCATCGCCGGACAAAGCGACGACGGATACCCCCTCACGCTGTGCTTCGACGTCGAGTAGTCGTGGATGGTGACACCAGTGGACGATAGGCGGTCACAGTGACCGCAAGGGTTACGTCGGACCACCGCGGCAGCTGGCTGATCCGTTTGGTCAGGTTATGCGCGTTCTGGTGCCACGCATTGGGCCCCATGCCGACCAGTTGGGTCAGCGCCGGGTGGTCGAGCGCCATCGTCGCCTTGAGCCGATCGGTCGCCACCGCCGTGAAGTACGGCTCGAGCTGGCCGGCAAGGCGGTCCTCCTTTCGGTCCTCGACGCGCATCAGTCCGAGGGGGCCGATGATCTCCCGAAGATGATCGCCTCGGGGTGTGACAACCAGCAAGACACCACGCCGCCGCAGAATCCGATGGAGCTCGGGGGCATTGCGGGGGGCGAACGTGTTGAGCACCACGGTGGCGGCTTCACTGTGCAGGGGGAGCTCCTGCCAGGTATCGGCGACGACGGCGCTGATCCGTTCATGTGCGGTGACGGCATGCCGTGCGGCGAACTTCGAGATGTCGACCAGGACGCCCTCCGCCTGGGGCAGCGCGTCCAGGATCGCGGCGTGGTAGTAGCCGGTGCCGCCGCCGACGTCGACCACACAACCGGACAGCGACGTGTCCACCGTCCCGCGGAGGAGTTCCACGAGAGCGTCGGCGATCGGAGCGTAATGGCCCGCGGCCAGGAAGGCGGCGCGTGCGTTCACCATGTCCTTGGTGTCGGCGGTGAGCTTGGTCGGTCGCGGGAGCAGGTTCACGTACCCCTGTCTGGCGACGTCGAAGCTGTGGCCGTCGGGACAGAACAGCGTGCGTCGGCTCGCGGTGAGTGTGCAGGCGCAGTGGGGACAGCGCAGATACCGCACAACTCTGTCCAACATCGGGTACCTCCGCGAGTCTGACGGCACCGGAGCCGTGTGGTGACCTCCGCGGTTCGCTGACGGTGCCCTACGGGCAGGCTTCGGACAGCTTCACGGCGGCGAAATCGATTTTCGTTGTCACGGTGACCGGTGTGCCAGCGGGGATGTTCTGCGAACACACTTTCCAGTCGGAATCGAGGATCTGATGGCGATTCCTCCCCGTGGCGTCGTGTGATGCGGTGAAGAAGATGGCGTTGGCGGTCAACGCCTGGATCTGGTCCTGAGCCTTCTGTAGGTTGCCACCGACCAGATTCGGCATTATCCACTGCCTGACAGTGCTCGCCGTCGGTGTTGTGGGGATGCGAGGAGTCGACCCGCCTGGTGCCGATGAGGACGTCGTGCTCGTGGGTGCCACGTTCTGACAGGCCGTCGCGGCTATGCCAGCGCCGACAAGGCACATGGCCAGTGCCAGCCGTCCGTCCGGCTTTCTCACCGATTACCTCCCGATTGTCATCAGCATCGTCGCCTCGTCGATGGTGCCTGGACAACCAGCCGCACAGGGCGCCATGTGCCAACCTGACCCGATTCGGGGTCGCGTCGATACCCGGTTAGGTGTGCCGGACGTCTCTGCGGTACCTGTCGGCGAGTTCGGTGACCGGTTCCGGAAGTTGGCCGGTCATCAGATCCGCCACGGTGACCCGTTCGAAGACGTCGCGGAGGCTCACGCGTGCCGCCATCCACACATCCCGCAGCCGCCGAGCTGGCCCCGGATACGACAGTGTGACGAGGCTGGTGTCGTGCACGTTCACCAGCGGTCCGTCGACCGTGCGCAGCACGTCGGCCAAGGTGATCTCGTGGGCGGGTCGCCACAATTCGAAGCCGCCGTCCGGGCCGCGGGTGCTGCGCACGAGTCGGGCCCGACGCAGTTCGCTCAACACGGTGTGCAGGAACTTGAGTGGAATGCCCTGTTCGTCGGCCAGCCGGGTGGCGGTGACCGGGCCGTCGTCGGTGTCCGCGGCGAGCTGAACCATCGCACGCAGCGCGTAGTCGGCCTTGGACGAAACCCTCACCCGTCTCATCTTCCTTCATCGGAAAGGCGCTCGCGACGCCGCCCCTTTCGGAGGCGCCGGACACGTACTAAAGTAATGACATGTGGGCTATTAAGTCTACTAAAATAGTAGACAATGTATCGGGCTTCTGATGTCGGCGGCCGTGGGCACAGTCGCGGTGGTGGGGGCTGGCGCGGCGGGCGCTGTCACGGCCGTGCGTCTTCTCGAACGAGCCTCCGGTCGGCTGGAGGTGCTGCTGATCGACCCGGTACCGGGACACGGCCGCGGTGTGGCCTATGCGACGGCCGATCCGCGACACCGGCTGAACACCCCGGCGGGCCAGATGAGCGCGAGCGCGGACGACCCGCTGGACTTCGTGCGTTGGCTCGGTGGGCAGGCTGGACCCGGAGACTACGTCCCCCGAGCCCAGTTCGGCGCCTACCTCGCTGACTTCCTGGACCGAACGGTGAACCGAGGTGGTAGCGCGAGCCTGCGGCGGATCCATGCCAGAGTCGTTGGACTACGGGCCGGCCGTACCGGTGCGTCCGTGCGGTTGGCGCACGGAGGTGCCATCGAGGCGGATGCGGTCGTGCTCGCCATCGGGTCGTTCCCGGCGAGCACGATGGGTATTGCCGAGCGGTTGCGCGAATCGGCGAGGTTCGTGGCAGACCCGTGGGCGCCGGGCGCAGTGGCCGCGGTCCGGGAAACCGGTGACGTTCTCCTCGTCGGCACCGGCCTGACAATGATCGACATGGCGTTGTCACTGGAACGTCCGGGCCGTGTGGTGCACGCGGTGTCCCGGCATGGACTGCTGCCACGAGCACACTCGAACACGCCGGCGGAGCCCGTCGATCCCCCTGACTTCGCCGGACTGGTTGGCCTGTCCTCGGTGCGCCGGGCCGTGCTCCGGCACGTCGGTGCCCGGGTGCGGGCCGACGGGGACTGGCGGGCCGCGATCGACGCGTTGCGCCCACTCGTACCGACCCTGTGGGCCGGTATGCCCATTGCCGACCGACTGCGGTTCCTGACGCAGGACCGGCGGTTGTGGGATGTGCATCGGCATCGGATGCCGGCGACGACGGCCGCCGAGGTCGACGCCCTGCGCGTCAGCGGTCGACTCGTCGTGCACGCGGGCGAGATCACTGACGCGGCGCGGGTGGCCGATGGGCTGCGTGTCACCCTCTCGGACGGGGCGTCGCTGCGGGTGGCCGCCGTGGTGAACTGCACCGGCGTGCACGAGTACGTCGGCAGAGTCAGCGATCCGCTCGTTGACGAGCTGGTCGCCACGGGCGGGGCGCGTCCCGGACCGCTCGGACTCGGGTTCGACACGGCGCCGGATGGCCGGATCCTGCCCGCCGACGGACGCCGGGTGCCGGTGTGGACCTTGGGTTCGCCACGAAGGGGAACCCTTTGGGAAACGACGGCTTTCCCGGAAATACGGAAACAGGCGCGGGATATCGCCGCGAGCGTGCTTGCCGCTGGCCAGCAGCCGATCACCGATTCGGAGGAATTCGAACCATGGCGACATCCAGATCGGACCCGCGACGGTCGACGTCGGCAACATCCACTGTGGACCGCGGGATCACCGTCTGGCTGACCGGCTTACCCAGTGCGGGCAAGTCGACCATCGCGCTCGGCGTCGCTGAGCGGTTACGGGCCGACGGCCACCGGGTCGAGGTGCTGGACGGCGACGAGATCCGCGGGAATCTCACCGCGGACCTCGGATTCACGCGAGCCGACCGGGAAGAGAACGTCCGACGGATCGGGTTCATCGCGGAAATGCTGTCCCGCAACGGCATTATCACGCTGGTGCCGGTGATAGCACCCTATTCCGCCAGCCGGGACCGGGTTCGCGCCGAGCATGTGGCCAACGGCACCGACTTCGCCGAGGTGTACGTGGCGACGCCGGTCGAGGTGTGCACCTCACGTGACGTCAAGGGGCTGTATGCGAAACAGCGGGCTGGTCAGCTGACTGGGCTCACCGGAGTCGACGATCCGTACGAACCGCCGAACCATCCCGAGCTGTGTGTGCCCGCGCATACGCAGTCCGCCGCCGAGTCGATCGGCGTCGTCCATGGTTTCCTACTGACAAGGATCGCGGCATGAACGCCGTGACGGATCTGGATGTGTTGGAATCCGAGGCGATCCACATCATCCGGGAAACAGCCGGGGAGTTCGACCGGCCGGTGCTGCTGTTCTCCGGCGGCAAGGACTCCACCGTCCTGCTCCACCTGGCCCGCAAAGCCTTCCACCCCGCCCCCCTACCCTTCCCCCTGCTGCACATCGACACTGGCCACAACTTCGACGAAGTTCTCGCCTTCCGCGACCACACCGTCACCCACCACCAACTGCGCCTACACGTCGCGTGCGTGCAAGACTGGATCAACGACGGCCGACTTGCCGAACGCGCGGACGGCACCCGCAACCCCCTGCAAACAATCCCCCTGCTCGACACCATCACCACCCACCGCTTCGACGCCGTACTCGGCGGCGCCCGCCGCGACGAAGACCGCGCCCGCGCCAAAGAACGCATCGTCAGCCTCCGCGACACCTTCGGCGGCTGGGACCCCCGCCGCCAGCGCCCCGAACTGTGGAACCTCTACAACGGCCGCCACCGCCCCGGCGAACACGCCCGTATCTTCCCGCTGTCCAACTGGACCGAACTGGACATCTGGCGCTACGTCGACCAGGAGGCCATCGAGGTTGCCTGGCTGTACTACGCCCACCCCCGCAAGGTGTACCTGCACGAGGGCATGTGGTTGACCCCCGGCCCCTGGGGCGGCCCCCGCGACGGCGAACCCCTGCTCACCAAGACGGTGCGCTACCGCACCATCGGCGACGGCTCCTGCACCGGCGCGATCGAATCCACCGCCACCACCCCCACCCAGGTCATCGCCGAGATCACCGCGTGCCGCCTGACCGAACGCGGCGCCACCCGCGCCGATGACCGCCTGAGCGAGGCGGCCATGGAAGACCGCAAACGGGAAGGCTACTTCTGATGGGCGATCTGGTGCGGCTGACCACCGCCGGCAGCGTCGATGACGGCAAGTCCACCCTGGTCGGGCGGCTGCTGTATGACACCCGCTCGGTCCTGGCCGACCAACTGGCCGCCGTGCAGGACGCCTCGGCCCGCCGCGGGTCGGCCACCCTGGACCTGGCGCTGCTGGTCGACGGGCTGCGCGCCGAACGCGCCCAGGGCATCACCATCGACGTGGCCTACCGCTACTTCGCCACCCCCGCCCGCTCGTTTATCTTGGCCGACGCCCCCGGGCACGTGCAGTACACCCGCAACATGGTCACCGGCGCCTGCACCGCCCAGGTGGCGGTCCTGCTGGTCGACGCCCGCACCGGTGTCCTCGAGCAAACCCGCCGCCACGCCGCGATCCTGGCCCTGCTCGGGGTGCCCCGGCTGGTGCTGGCGGTCAACAAGATCGACCTGGTCGACTACGACGAGGCGGTCTTCGCCCGCATCGCCAAAGAGTTCACCGCCCACACCCTGGCCTTGGGATATCCCCACGAGCGGGTGGTGAGCATCCCGGTCTGCGCGCTGCTGGGCGACAACGTGGTCGACCCCTCCGCGCACACCCCTTGGTATGCCGTGCCCACCCTGATCGAGCACCTGGACACCGTGCCGGTGCACGGGGATGCCAACCGGGTGGGGTTGCGGTTTCCCGTGCAGTACGTGATCCGACCCCGCACGCCGGAGTATCCGGACTACCGCGGCTATGCCGGCCAAATCGCCGCGGGCACGGTCACCGTCGGCGACCAGGTCATGGTGCTGCCCTCGGGGGTACGCTCCACCGTGTCCGGGATCGACTCCCCCCACGGCCCGTGCACCACCGCGACCACCGGTCAGTCGGTGACCCTGCTGCTGGCCGAGGACCTCGACGTGTCCCGGGGTGACCTGATCGCCACGGCCGCCGCGCCGCCACGGCTGACCCAGCAGGTCACCGCGACGCTGTGCTGGCTGGCCCAGCGTCCCGCGCACGCCGGCATGCGGGTGCTGGTCAAACACGGAACGCGCACCGTGCCCGCCCTGGTGACCGCCCTGCTGTCCCGGTTCGACGAGCAGACACTGTGCAGTATCGACGCTCCGGAGTCCCTAGCGCTCAACGACATCGGCCGGGTCACGCTGCGCAGCGCGCAGCCACTTCCGTTGGACGACTATGCACACGGCCGGGGAAACGGCGCTTTTCTGGTCATCGATCCCGCCGATGGCACAACACTGGCTGGTGGTCTGGTGGGTGCCCCGTTACCGGTGCTGGACCCGACCAGAACCTAGTATCCGGCTGGCGCGGACCTTGACCGGGCAGGCATCGGGCAATACGTTTGGGATCAAATGATCAACTCCCGTGCCGTCGAGGAGCGCACATGGTCACCGCGGTCGTTGAAGGCGTCGAGGTCGACACGCGGCACTGGATCGCGGGGCGCAGGGTGGCCTCGGGCTCGACGTTCACCGACATCTCGCCCATTGACGAGACTCCTCTCGCCGAGGTGTCCTCGGCGGGCCCAGCCGAGGTCGATGCGGCTGTCGCCGCTGCGCGTGCGGCGTTCCCTTCCTGGGCCAGCTGGTCGCGCGAGGAGCGGGCCGCCGTGCTGCACCGGGTGGCTGACGGTGTGGAAAGGCGGGCCGAGGAGTTGTCGGCGGTGGAAACCCGCGACAACGGCGCGCTGCTACGCTCCCACCGGCGGGGAGTCATGCCGAGAGCAGCGACGAACTTCCGCTTCTTCGCCGACCATCTGCTCACCCTGGACCGCTCCGCACCGGACATCGACGGCCACCGCCAGCGTGTCACGCACGATCCGGCCGGCGTCGCGGCCGTCATCACCCCGTGGAACGCCCCGCTGATGCTCGCGACATGGCGTATCGCACCAGCGCTCGCCGCCGGCAACACGGTCGTGGCGAAGCCGCCAGAGTGGGCGCCGCTGACCGCGTCGCTGCTTGCCGACATCACCGCCGACGCGGGCCTGCCCGCCGGTGTCCTCAACATCGTGCAGGGCACCGGCGAGGAAGCCGGCGCCCCGCTGTCGGCCCATCCCGGAATCAACCGGATGTCGTTCACCGGGTCCGTGCCGACCGCCGGCAGGGTAGCGGCGGCCGCGGCACCCAACATCGTGCCGCTGTCCTTCGAGCTCGGCGGCAAGTCCCCGCTCGTGGTGTTCGCGGACGCCGATTTCGACCTCGCTGTCGCGCTCGCTGTCGAGCAGTTCGACAACTCCGGCCAGGTCTGCCTCGGCGCGTTCCGGATCCTGGTTGAGGACCGCGTCGCGTCCGGTTTCGTCGACGCCGTTGTGGACCGTGCCAGCCAGCTCGTGCAGGGAGATCCTCGGGAAGAGACCACCGACATGAGCTGCCTGGTGTCCCGACGGCACTTCGAGCGGGTCGACGGATTCGTCCGCCGGGCGAGGGCAGCTGGTGCGAGCGCGATCCTCGGCGGCGGACCCAACCACGACGTCGGTCACCTGTTCTACCGGCCGACCATTCTCGCGGGCGCCGAGCCGGGCGCCGAGATCCTCACCGAGGAGGTGTTCGGGCCGGTCCTGACCGTGCAGACCTTCGAATCCGAGGACCAGGCCGTCGCCATGGCCAATGACACCCGCTTCGGGCTCGCGGCCACGCTGGTCACCGGCGACCCCGAGCGGGCGGAGCGAGTCAGCGCGCTGATCTCGGCCGGCACCGTCTGGGTCAACTGTTTCTTCGTACGCGACCTCGGCGCGCCGTTTGGCGGCAACGGCCATTCCGGCATTGGCCGCGAAGGCGGCGGGTGGTCATTCGACTTCCACTGCGACGTGAAGAACACGGTGTTCGCGCCCACTGGGTGGCGCGACAGTGGCTGAGTCGCGTCGCCGCTGCCGCTAATTCCATCGACAGGGACAGTCGCGAGCGCCACACTGTCCTGTCATGGCTTCTGGAACGATCCCGGTCCTGTGGCTGTGCGGTCCGCCAGGAGTCGGCAAGACCGCGGTCGGCTGGGAGATCTACTCGCGGCTGATCCGATCTGGCGTCGCCGCCGGCTACGTCGACATCGACCAGCTGGGCATCTGTTATCCGGAGCCCGTGTCCGATCCCGGTCGGCACCGGATGCAGGCGCGCAATCTGGGTGCCGTGGTAGCCGGTTTCCGCGCCGCTGGCGCGCGGTGTGTCGTGGTGTCCGGTGTTGTCGACGCGGTCGACGGAGTTCCTGATGAGGATGTTCCCGAGGGCACCCTGACCCTGTGCCGGCTGCGCGCCGGCCGGAACGAGCTCAGGCGGCGGTTCATGGCCCGCGGCACAAGGGGCGAGCACGTGGCGGAGGTGCTGCGTGAAGCCGACGCGCTCGATGCCTGCGGCGTGACCGATATCTGCGTGGACACCACCGGCCTGTCGATGGCCGACGTGGCCGAGCAGGTATGCGAACGCACGGGCGGGTGGCCGGCCCTCGCGGATCAGTACCAGGAAACGTCCACAGTGGAGTCAGCTGTGTATACGGCCGATGTGGTCGAGGGGCCGATTCTGTGGGTGTGCGGCGCGACCGGGGCCGGCAAGTCGGCTGTGGGCTTTGCCGTCTACCAGAAACTTCTCCGTACCGGTATGACCGCGGCCTACATCGATGCGGGCCAGGTCGGCTTCTGCGGCGCGGTCCAGGGCGATCACCGGGTGAAGGCGCGCATCCTCGCGGCGATGTGGCGGACCTATCGGGACGCCGGGGCCCAAGGACTGGTCGTGGTCGGGCAGGTCGAGGACGAGGCCGCGGCGGCGGTGTACTCCGGTGCGCTGCCGGGAGCCACCGTCGCGCTGTACCGGTTGCACGCCGAGCGCGACCAGCTGACCCGGCGGATCATGCTGCGCGGTCGGGGCGACAATTGGCCGGAGCCGGGCGATCCGTTGGTGGGACAGCCGGAGGTGTCTCTGCTCCGGGCCGCTGACCACGCCGTCGCCGACGCCGAGGAGTTGGAACGCAACGCGATCGGTCTGCGGATCGACACGGACGGGCGCACTGTGGAGGAGATCGCCGAGGAGATCGTCGGTCGGTCGGGATGGCTGGACCGGATGTCCGCGACCGTCACCGCGCTCAGGGCCGCCGGCTGTGTGTTCGCCGAGGACGAGGCCCGGCTACTCGTCGCCGCGGCGAGGACACCAGAGGACCTCGCCGCCATGGTCGAGCGGAGAGCCACCGGTGTTCCTCTGGAAGTCATCCTCGGCTGGGTGGAGTTCCGCGGTCTGCGGATAGCCGTGGATGCCGGGGTGTTCGTGCCGCGCCGGCGCAGCGAGTTCCTGGTCGAGCAGGCTGTTGCCGTGGCCAGACCGGGTGCCGTCGTGGTGGACCTGTGCTGTGGCACGGGGGCGCTGGGCGTCGCCGTCGCGGCCGAACTCGGTGACATCGAGTTGCACGCCGTCGACGTCGAGTCCGCCGCAGTTCGGTGTGCTCGCCGCAACGTCAGCGCGGCCGGTGGCCAGGTGCACGAGGGTGACCTCTACGACCCACTGCCCGCGGATCTGCGAGGTCGTGTCGACGTGCTGGTGGCCAACGCGCCGTACGTGCCAACCGACGAGATCGACATGATGCCTCCGGAGGCTCGAGAGCACGAACCGTGGGTGGCGCTCGACGGCGGGCCGGACGGCGTCGACGTGCAGCGGCGAGTCATCGCGGCCGCGCCGCTGTGGTTGGCGCCCGGCGGACATCTGCTGATCGAGACGAGCGCACGGCAGACGCCGCTGACCGTCGGCGCCATGACCAGCGGCGGACTCGTGTCCACAGTGGTCCGTTCCGAGGAGCTGCACTGCACCGTAGTGGTCGGCGCCAAGCCCGCGCTATGACGCGGCCGTCCCGTGGTCTGGTCACTCCAAGACGGTTTGGCGGTCCGCGGCGGAAAAAGCGATGACGAAGATGGCCTCGTCCCTACCAGTATTTCTGGCATTGTGCAGGGTTCCGCTCGGAATGCTGATCGTGTCGCCTGCCGTCATGGCCATCCGGTCGTCGCCGATGCTGTGTTCGATGGTGCCCTGCAGAACGTGCAGGACCTCGTCGCAGTTGGGATGGTAATGACGAGGATTCGCCTTGCCCGGGGTGATGTAGCAGCGGCCGACCGTCATCACGCCGGAGTTTCCGAGCCGCCCCGACACCATCCACACCAGCCGTCCCCAGTCGTGCTCCTCGACGTCATAGTCACCGGGACGTGCGGGTCTGACGTGCGTCGGTGCCGCCTGTGGTCGGGTCGTCCTACCGTTGGTCATTGTCCACAGCCTCCCGTCGGTCGTTCTCGTCATCGCGTGGCAGCGTCACGGTCGTTCCGGAAGGGGCCCGTTGGTAGGCCTCGAACAGCCGCATGATCGCCAGGGAGTCGCGCAGGGTTCCCTTGCTAGGGGGCTGCTGCCGCAGCACACAGTCGCAGAAGTGCAAGATCTCCGGGACGTATCCCAGATAGAACAGATTCTTGTTATACAGCTGGCCAAGGGAGAATTCCGGTTCCCAATGCAGGGGTGCCGCCGAATCGTCGGCCAGGAAGGAACCTGTTCGACCGTATTCGCCCAGATCGCTACGGCGGTAGTACGTCAGTTTAACGCCGTTTTCCAGCACGACGTTCTCGCCGGAGCCAATCACCTCCACTCGTTCCAAGGGGCTCGTCGCCGCGGCTCCCGCTGCGAGATGCAGAGTGCCGACGGCGCCGGAGGAGAAACGGAGGCTGGCGATGCTGCCGCCGCTGACGGGCTCCCATTCGAATCCGAACCGTTCGATGGGACCCATCAGGTAATTCAGGATCGCAGCCGGGTGGTAGATGTGGTCGAGGAAGCCACGCATCGCGTTCAAGTCATGTCGCAGACCCGGTTCGGGAAGCTGTTGCGGATAGCGGAGATTGATCGACGTCGCGCCGCCGAACCGTTCACTGTGGATGATGGCATGGACCTTCTCCATAGCCGGAGCGAAAATCTTCTTCAGCCCGGTCATCACGAACCGGCTCGACTGCTCGCTCACCGTCATCAGCTCGCGGATCTCCGCGCTGGATGCCGCCGTTGGCTTCTCCATCCACACGTGCGCGCCGGCCCGCAGGCAGTCCATCGCCAGTTCGGTCGCCTGTACCCGGCCGTCCTGGCGGTAACCGGTCACGATGAACACCGCCGCTGGTCGCTCCCGAGCCAGCATCTGGCGGTGGTCGGTGTAATGGCGGCTCGCCCCGAACGTCCGCGCGTACGCCGCGGCCCTGTCGGCGTCGAGGTCACAGACCGCGCGCAGGTCGACCGGCGCGTACTGGAGGCTGGGATAGACGTTTCGGTACGAATGCCCGCCAGCGCCGATGAAGGCTACGGAAATCGGACTGGTGTACTCGAACCGGTAGCTGATGGGCTCGTTCATTGTTCTCCTTACCGCGGTCACGACACCGCGGCGGCCAGGACGGCGAGTGAAGTCACCACACCGTCGCGCACCTTCTGGTCGGCGACAAGGCCCTCGTCGTCGATTGTCGAGCCGTGCACCGGTAGGTGTGCGCACGCGTCCTCGACGATGGTGGCGCCGGTGTACTCCAGCACTTTGCGCAGCGACGCGTGCGCATCGGCTGCCCTCGTACCGGATGCCGAGACGTTGATCCACGCGGTTGGCTTGTTCCCGATCTCGACTCCGCCGACGGTCCAGTCGAGCAGGTTCTTGAAAGCGCCTGGCAACGCACCCGCGTACTCGGGGGTGCAGATCAGAATCGCGGCCGCTCGGTCGATGCGCGTGCGCAGGTCGACGACCGCGGGATGCGGTCGATCGTGGTCGTCATCGGGGTTGAAGTGCGGGAGCGCGCCCATGCCGTCGTAGGCAACCGCGGCGAAGCCGGCCGGAGCCAGTGCCCGCGCGGTGCGCAACAGCGCCGCGTTTGTCGACCCCGAACGCAGGCTTCCACACAGCAGAAGGATCGCCCGGGTAGTCGTCACCCCGCTGAGTCTAGGGTCGACCCGGTTCGGCGCAGGCGACGTCCCATGCAGTGACCGTCGGAAGAACGCCGTGAGTTCTTCTCGGGTGGGTGGCGGATCGGCAAGCAGGGCTTGCATCAGCAGGCCACAGAAGGCGGCGGCGAGCAGCCGCCCGGTGTTCGGATCGGTGCGCGCGGCGAATAGCTCCGTCACGGCGTTGTCCCAGGCGGTACTCGCCGCCCGCAGGCGGGGTCGGTGCAGGGCGGCGACGTAGAGCTCGTACTCCACAACGGTCTGGGCGCGGTCGTCGGTGAGCGCGTATGTGACCAGATCGGCGAGCGCGGTGGCCAGGTCGGCGCCGGGCGCCAGGCTCCGCTCCCATTCTCGCAGCTTGGCGACGTTGTGCTCCGCCGCGGTACGGAGCGCGGCGGCGAGCAGATCATCGAGGGTAGCGAAGTGATAGGTGGTGGAACCCAGCGGTACACCCGCTGTCGCGGCGACCGCACGGTGGGTCACCGCGGCCACCCCGCCCTCGGCGACCACCGCGATGGCCGCCAGTGTGATCCGCTGCCGGCGTGTCGGATCGGTGGGACCTCGGCCCCGTTTGCCGGTGTTGTCGTTCGCCACCAAGATCAGCACCTCCGGTCAGACGTGACAGGGCTTCGGTACTTGTGTACAAATGTACGCACCTGCCGTGCCCGTTTCCCGAGGGGAGCACGACATGAAGAATCTCTTCATCGACGGGATGTGGACGGCGTCGTCCTCCGGCGCCACCTCGGACACGGTCAACCCGTTCGACGGGAGCGTGCTCACCACCGTGTCCGAAGCGTCCACAATAGACGTTGATCGGGCGGTGAATGCCGGCCGTGTCGCGTTCGACACAGGGCCTTGGCCGCGAACGCCCGCGATCGAACGGGGCAGGATCCTCGCGCAGGTCGCCGACCTGCTGGGGCAGGAACGTGAATCGATCGCCACCACCGAGAGCCTCGACACCGGCAAGACCCTCAAGGAGGGTCGCCTCGACGTCGACGACGTGGTCGCGGTTCTGCGGTACTACGCCGCGCTCGCTGACAAGCACGCCGGTCGCGTCGTCGATGCGGGCAGCCACACCGTGACCAGTCGCATCGTGTCCGAGCCGGTCGGTGTCTGTGCCCTGATCGCACCGTGGAACTACCCGCTGCTGCAGATGGCGTGGAAGTTGGCGCCAGCACTCGCCGCGGGCAACACGGTCGTGATCAAACCGAGTGAGGTCACGCCGTTGAGCACGATCGCACTGGTGAGACTCCTCGAGCGGGCCCAGATTCCCGCGGGTGTGGTCAACCTCCTGCTCGGCGCCGGCGACAGCGTGGGGGCGGCGATGGTGGCCCACCCCGACGTCGACCTGATCTCGTTCACCGGAGGGCTCGCCACCGGTGAGAAGATCATGGCGGCGGCCGCGAGGGGAGTCCGTCGTGTCGCGCTCGAACTGGGCGGCAAGAACCCCAACGTGGTGTTCGCCGACACCGACTTCGATATCGCCGTGGACCACGCGCTCACCGCCGCCTTCCTGCATTCGGGACAGGTCTGCTCGGCTGGTTCCCGACTGATCGTGCAGGAGGAAATCCACGACTCCTTCGTCGCCGCGCTCGCGGCACGGGCGGACCGGATCAGGCTGGGCAGCGGCCTGGATCCGCAAACCGAGTGCGGGCCGCTGGTGTCGGCTGAACACCGCGCCAAGGTGGAGGCCTACATCCAGGGGGCGCTCGCCGAGGGAGCGAGACTGCTCGCTGGTGGTGGCCGGCCGGAGGAACCGGAACTGGCCAAGGGGTTCTTCCTGCGCCCCACCGTGTTCACGGGCTGCACCCGGGATATGACCGTGGTCAGGGACGAGGTGTTCGGTCCGGTGCTCACCGTAGAGAGGTTCAGCACCGAGCAGGAGGCGATCCGGATCGCCAACGACACAGACTACGGACTCGCCGGCGCGGTGTGGACGACGGACGCTGGCAGGGCCCAACGGGTGGCCGGAGCACTGCGGCACGGCACGGTGTGGATCAATGACTACCACCCCTATCTTCCGCAGGCCGAATGGGGCGGTTTCGGCAAATCTGGCATAGGCCGCGAGCTCGGACCGTCCGGACTCGAGGAATACCAGGAGATGAAGCACATCTATCACAATGTCCTGCCGGAGCCGGCACGCTGGTTCGCTGGTTGATCCGGCTCGACCCGACAGGAGGAACGCGGCCATGGCGGTCCCCGGACACTTACCTCCCATCACAACGGGACGGCGTGCCAGCGACAGTGCCGAGCTGGCCCGTTTCGGCTATCGGCAACAACTGGAGCGATCACTGGGCTCGTTCTCCAGTTTCGCCGCCGGATTCAGCTACATCTCGATCATGACCGGCGTGTTCCAGTTGTTCTTCTTCGGCTTCTCCGCCGGCGGACCGGCATTCATCTGGACCTGGCCGCTGGTCTTCCTCGGCCAGCTCGCCGTGGCGGCGTGCTTTGCCGAACTGGCCGGCCAGTTCCCCCTCGCCGGCTCGGTCTACCAGTGGTCCAAGCACATCGCGCGGCCCGCGACCTCCTGGTTCGCCGGCTGGATCATGATCGTCGGCGCGGTGGTGACCGCGGCCGCCGTCGCCGTCGCCTACCAGGTGATCCTGCCCCAGATCTGGTCCGGCTTCCAGATCGTCGGTGGTGCCGCCGACGTGGGAACCATCTCGACACCTGGCGGTGCGGCGAACGCCATCGTCCTCGCCCTGGTGCTGGTGGTGTTCACCACCGCCGTGAACCTCGCCGGTGTCCGGCTCATGGCGAAGATCAACAATGTCGGAGTCGCCGTCGAACTCGGCGGTGTCATCCTGCTAATCATCGCGTTGGCCGTGCACGTTCACCGAGGGCCGCAAGTGGTACTGCGGACCAATGGCACAGCGGCCGGCCACTCGTGGGGCTACCTCGGCGCGTTTCTGGTGGCATCACTGATGAGCGCCTATGTGTTCTACGGCTTTGACACGGCCGGCGCGCTGGCCGAGGAGACTGTCGATCCGCGACGGCACGCGCCCCGTGCCATCATCCGTGCGCTCATCGCGGCCTTCGCCGCCGGTGGGCTGCTGATGCTCGTGGCCATGATGGCCGTCGGGGACATCACCGCGCAACAGCTGAGCACCTCGGGAATGCCCTACCTGGTGAAGTCCACCCTCGGGGACGGGCTCGGCATCGCTTTCCTTGTGTGCTCGGCCATCGCGATCACGGTGTGCTGCCTGGCCGTGCAGACCGCCGCTATCCGGATGATCTTCGCTATGGCCCGAGACGGACGGCTGCCCTTTCGGCACTTGATGGCCAGAGTCTCACAGCGGTCGAGAACACCAGTGGTTCCGGCGCTGGTCACCGGGATCCTGACCATCGGCCTGCTCCTGCTCAACATCGGCAACCAGCGGGTGTTCTTCGTGCTCACGTCCACGGCGATCGTTCTGTTCTACATCCCCTATCTGATGGTGACAGGACCGCTGCTGCTGCGCAGACTGAGCCGGCGATGGCCAGGCGGAGACCACGGGCCGTACTTCCGGATAGGCCGGTTCGGCACCGTTGTCAACGCGGTGGCCGTCGGCTATGGCCTCGTCATGACCGTCAACCTGGTGTGGCCACGGGCGCAGGTCTATGGGGACGACCACTGGTACTACCAGTGGGGTGCGCTGCTGATCATCGGACTGATCGTGGTCATTGGCGGTGTGGCACTGCTGGTGCGTCGTCGCGACTGGGCCGTGCCACACGCCGGTACCCTCGTTCCGGCCGTTGTCGAGGAGGAGCCGCGATGAACACCAGGCAATACGACTTCATCGTCGTAGGTGGAGGTTCGGCCGGCTGCGCGTTGGCCAACCGGTTGTCGGCGGACCCGTCGAACCGGGTCCTGGTGCTGGAGGCGGGCCGGCCCGACTACCGGTGGGACGTCTTCATCCACATGCCCGCGGCACTGACGTTCCCCATTGGCAGCAGGTTCTACGACTGGGGCTACCGTTCTGAACCGGAACCGCACATGCACGACCGGCGGATCTACCATGCGCGCGGCAAGGTACTCGGCGGATCGAGCAGCATCAACGGCATGATCTTCCAGCGGGGTAATCCGATGGACTACCAGCGCTGGGCTACCGGGGAGGGCATGGGGGAGTGGGACTACGCGCACTGCCTGCCCTACTTCAAGCGGATGGAGAACTGCCTCGCCGGCGACGGCGAGTTCCGCGGGCACTCCGGTCCGCTGATCCTCGAGCGTGGTCCGGCCTCCTCTCCGCTGTTCCAGGCCTTCTTCGCGGCGGCGGAGCAAGCCGGCTACCCGAGAACCGAGGACGTCAACGGTTATCGGCAGGAAGGCTTCGGCCCTTTCGACCGCAACGTGCACCGGGGCCGCCGGCTTTCGGCGGCACGTGCGTATCTGCACCCGGTCATGCACCGGCCGAATCTCACGGTGCGCACGCGGGCGTTCGTCACGCGGATCCTGTTCGACGGCACACGTGCCGTCGGTGTGGAGTACCGCCGCGGCCGCGGCCGTCCGCGGCGTGCGCACGGCAACGAGACCATCCTGTGTGGCGGCGCCATCAACACGCCGCAGCTACTCCAGCTGTCGGGTGTCGGCAACGCGGGTGAGTTGCGGGCGTTAGGCGTGGACGTGTTGGCAGATCTGCCTGGCGTAGGCGAGAACCTGCAGGATCACCTCGAGGTCTACGTCCAGTACGCGTGCCGGAAACCCGTGTCCATGCAACCGGCGCTGGCCACATGGAGGCGCCCTTTCATCGGCGCGCGGTGGCTGTTTCTGCGTTCGGGTCCGGCCGCGACCAACCACTTCGAGGGCGGCGGTTTCGTCCGCGGCAACGACGACGTCGACTACCCCAATCTGATGTTCCACTTTCTTCCGGTCGCCATCCGCTACGACGGAACGTCGCCGGCTAGCGACCACGGCTACCAGGTCCACATCGGACCGATGTACTCCGACGCCCGCGGCACGGTGAAGATCCGGTCCACCGACCCCGCGGTGCACCCCGCGCTGCGGTTCAACTACCTGTCCACCGATCAGGACCGCGGGGAGTGGGTGGAGGCCGTCCGCGTCGCGAGGACCATCCTCAACCAGCCGGCGCTCGCCGAGTTCAACGGCGGAGAGCTCTCGCCCGGTCCCGGTGTCCGCACCGACGAGGAGATCCTCGACTGGGTCGCGAAGGACGGCGAAACCGCCCTGCATCCATCCTGCACCGCGAGGATGGGCACGGACCCGATGTCAGTGACCGACCCGGCCAGCATGGCCGTGCACGGCCTGCGGGGGCTGCGTGTCGTCGACGCCTCCGCGATGCCCTTTATCACCAACGGCAACATCTACGCGCCGGTGATGATGATGGCGGAGAAGGCAGCCGATCTGATTCTCGGCAACACCCCGCTGCCGCCGGAGGACATCGCCTACCACCGGCACCAGGATCGGCGCTCCGCGACCCCGTGAACCGGATCAGCGCACCGACGCTCACGTCTGGTACTCCAGTGCCGCGTCCAGCAGCCAGTCGGCGACGTAGCGCGCGAACGAGGCACGGGGCAGCAGCCAGAGAGCCGACGGATCGCCTGACCGCGCGAGCAGGATCACCTGAGCGCGGGCGATGAGAGTCTGTGCGCACTGGTCGGTGGTGAACGACCTTGGATGCAAGTCGATCGCGCATCCCTTGGCCAGCACTGTGCGGCACCACGGGCCGGAAAGCTCGACGACGGTGCGTTGGCCGGAGACGTCTACCACGGCGCCGTTGGCCCCGATGACGCGGTGCAGTGCCCGCGTGAGCGGCGTTTGCGTGCCGTCGGGTGCGAGGACGAGCCACTCGTCGGGTCCGAGCCCGAGGGTGAGCGGTGATTCGCCGATGACGTGTCCGGGCGGCGGCAGCGGCCCACCCAGGATGTCGCCGACGTCCGCCTGGGGATCCGCACGGAGCGCGAGGTGGGCGAACGCAGGCAGCTCGGTGACACCCACCGCGCCGCGGGTGGCTGCGGCGAGTGCGGCGAAGCGGTCGACATAGCCTTCCAGCGGACTGCCGGTGCGGTCGGCGGGACGGCGCCGCACCGGGGTGGAGGCGGCCTCAGCCGTCACGGCGGGCTCCTTCCTTGTCGTAGAAGACAGGGTCGGTGACGATGACCGGAACGGGTCGATCGTCAACCACCGCGTGGATCCGCCGTCCTACCCGGTGCCGGCCGGCCTCCACCAGGGCCAGCGCGAAGGTGCGGCCAAGCGCGGGGCTGCGGTAGCTGGACGTGACATGGCCGAGCATGGGGACGGGTGGCGCGGGAAGCTCCGCGTCGGCCACGAGCTGGCAGCCCTCCGGAAGCAGCAGGTCGGGATCAACCGGAAGCAGCCCGACGAGGTGTTTGCGGTCGCCACGGGCGGTGTCCGGTCGGCTGAAGGAGCGCTTGCCGATGAAGTCGCGTTTCTTCTTCGATACCGCCCAGTCCAGGCCGAGATCCTGTGGGGTGACCGTCCCGTCGGTGTCCTGTCCGATGATGGGGTACCCCTTCTCGGCGCGCAGGACATGCATGGTCTCCGTGCCGTACGGTGTGATGCCCAAATCGGCTCCGGCGTCACACAGTTCCGTCCAGATCCGCTGAGCGTGGCGCCATGGGACGTTGATCTCGAAGGCCAGCTCGCCGGAGAAGCTGATCCGGCACACTCTTGCCGTGGTCCCGGCGAGGGTGGCATCCCGCCACGCCATGAACGGGAAGCTCGCGTTGTCGAGCGCGAGGTCCCCGGCGAGGCGTCGCAGAACAGTGCGGGAGCGGGGACCGACCAGCGCGACGGTGGACCAGTGCTCG
This sequence comes from Kutzneria sp., assembly GCA_019239965.1. Classification (GTDB taxonomy): domain Bacteria; phylum Actinomycetota; class Actinomycetes; order Mycobacteriales; family Pseudonocardiaceae; genus Kutzneria. The sequence continues at coordinate 27,239 of JAFAZC010000050.1, forward strand.
GTCACCGACGTGAGGTAAACCCGCAGATGCGGCCACTCCGTCTGCAGCCACTCTTCGAGCCAGTCCAGCACGGCCGCGGCGTTCCCGGTGGTGGTCGTGAGCAGGAAGTGGTTGTCGGCCAGCCGAATGACGGTTCCGTCGTCGAAGACCATGCCGTCGGCCCGGCACATCAGGCCGTACCGGATCCGGCCGACCCTCAGGGTGCTCATCATGGTGGTGTAGACGCGATCGAGGAACTCGGCGGCGTCCCGTCCCTGAACGTCGATCTTGCCGAGCGTGCTCGCGTCCATCATGGCGACCGACCGTCGTGCCGCCACGCACTCCCGCCAGACCGCCGCGGCCATGTCCTCGCCGGGCCGCGGGTAGTACCAGGGCCGCTTCCACTGGCCTACGTTCTCGAACATCGCGCCGGCGGCAACGTGCCAGTCGTGCAGCGCGGTGACCCGGACCGGGTCGTGCAGCGCGCCGCGGTCCGTGCCGGCGAGCGCGGCGAAGGTGACCGGTGTGTAGGGCGGGCGGAAGGTTGTCGTGCCCAGTTCGGCGGGATCGACGCCGAGTATGGTCGCGACCACGCCGGTAGCGAGGACCCCAGAGGTCTTGCCCTGCTCGTGACCGGTGCCGACGGTGGTGTAACGCTTGACGTGCTCCACCGACCGCAGCCCGGCGTCCGTCGCGCGCACGATGTCCGCGACGGTGGCGTCCCTCGCCAGGTCGACGTAGTGCCGCCGGTAGTCCCCGGAAGGATCGGGTACAAGCCACAGCGCGGTGCTCGGTGTCGGCGTGCGCTGAAGGACCGCGGGCATCGGCGCCGCATCCGCGGACAGGCCGACTGTCCGCGACGCTTGCGCACCAATGCGAGCCCCATCGGCAAGGCAGTCGGCCAGTGTGACCGCGCCACGTGCGGCACCGCCGACAAACACCCGTTGGCGGGCCCGCGCTGGCACGAAAGCTGCGAGTTGGCTGTCATAGCGCAGACCGCCCCCTGCCTGGCTGAACAGGTGCACCGCCGGATTCCAGCCGCCGGAGACCAGAACCGTGTCACAGTCCACCTCGCGGTGCCCCTGAAGCCGTCCGTCGCGCAGTTCGGCGAGGCAGGCGCCGCTGATCCGGGCGTCTCCACGGGTGCCGGCCACCACATGACCGGCGAGCACCTCGATGTCCGCGGCGGCGCACGCCTTGGCCAGATCGTCGGGAACCTCGGGCCGGGCGTCGGCGAGTGCGGTCACCGGCACACCGGCGCCTGCCAGATCGATGGCCGCCTGGTAGGCGCCGTCGTTGGTGGTGAACACGACAACGCGGCGGCCGGGCAGCACGCCGTAGCGGTGCAGGTAGGTACGAGCGGCAGCGGCCAGCATGACTCCCGGTCGATCATTGTCGGAGAAGGCGACCGACCGCTCGTGCGCGCCGGTGGCCAGGACAACGGCACGGGCCCGGATACACCACATCCGTTGCCGCGACGTTCGTTCCGGGGCGGCGGTGCCGAGGTGGTCGGTACGGCGTTCACAGGCCACGACGTAGTTGTCGTCGTAGTAACCGAAAGCCGTGGTTCGCGGCAGCACCGTGACGTCCTGGCAGCCGGCCAGTTCGGCGCACACGCCGGAAACCCAGGCTATGGGAGGCCTTCCCTCCAGCGGCGCGGTCTCGGCGAGCAGGTCGCCGCCGAGTTCGCTCTGGTCGTCGAGCAGCATCACCCTGGCCCCGGCGCGCGCCGCCGTGAGCGCCGCCAGCAGGCCCGTCGGGCCGCCACCGACCACGAGGACGTCGGCGTGTGCGTACATGGTGTCGTACCGTGCCGGATCGGGCCGACTGGTCAGCGCGCCTTTTCCGGACAGGCCGCGTGCCCGCAGGCCGGCACACACCTCAACGGTGGTCGCGGCCAGCGTTGGTTCATCGAACGGCTCCTCCACCTGCACCAGCGCGCACGGCTCGGTCACACCGCTGGCGAGAATCCCACGCGGTCGGCATGAGTGAACTCCGCGCGACACCTGATGTACGCCGTTGGCCAGCAGCGCTGAGGCCAGCGTGTCTCCCGCGTAGCCGAGGTACTCGGTGCCATCAAAGACGAACGGGATTGGGCGATCGCGGTCGATCCGTCCGGCGTTCGCGAGGCGGAATTCGTTGTCCATGTCAGGTCACCGGTGCGCTTTCCCCCGTGCGGTAGGTGGCGACGATCTGGTGGGTCCTGGTGTCGCGGACGGCGTTGAACCAACGCCGACAGGCGCTACCATGGCACCAGCGTTCGGCGAACCGACCTTGGGGATTGTCCCGGTAGAACAGGTACCGGGCCCACTGTTCGTCGGTGAGCACCGACGGATCGTCCGGATAGGACACATGTGCCTGCCCGCCATAGTGGAACTCGGTCTCGTCGCGCGGCCCGCACCATGGGCACTCGATCAGCATCAACGGTGACTCCCGGTCAGTCTCAGTGTGCGACGGCAGCGGCGCCGTGTTCGTCGACAAGGGCGCCCGTGGCGAACCGTTCGAGCGTCAGCGGGGCCGCCAGTGGGTGCGGCACACCGTTGGCGATCGTGTCCGCATAGCACCACCCGGCGCCGGGGGTGGCCTTGAATCCGCCGGTTCCCCAGCCGCAGTTGAGGTATAGGCCGTCGATCGGGGTAAGGCCGAGAATGGCGGAGGCGTCCGGAGTCACGTCGACGATCCCACCCCAGGTGCGCAGTACGTGTGCCCGGGCGAAGATCGGAAACAGTTCCAGTGCCGCGGCGAGCTGCCGCTGGATGACGTGCAGGCCGCCGCGCTGGGCGTAGGAGTTGTACTGGTCGATGCCCGCGCCCATCACCAGTTCACCTTTGTGCGCCTGGCTGACGTAGACGTGCACGGCGTTGGACATCACCACTGTCGGATGCACTGGCTCCAGCAGCTCGGAGACCAGGGCCTGCAGCGGGTGGCTCTGTACAGGCAACCGGAGGCCGGCCATCTCGGCCAGCACGCTGGAGTGCCCCGCCGCGCACAGCGCGACCTTTCGCGCGGTGAGCAAGCCGCGCGTCGTGCTGACTCCGGTCACGCGGCCGCTGTCCACCTCGATCCCGGTGACCTCGCAGTCCTGGATGAGGTCGACGCCGAGACGGTCGGCGGCTCTTGCGAATCCCCAGGCCACGTAATCATGTCTTGCGATTCCGGCTCGTGGTTGGTACGTCGCGCCAAGGACCGGATAGCGGACGTCGGGGGAGATGTTGAGGATCGGGCAGATCTCCAGGGCCTGTCGAGGATCCAGCCATTCCGCGTCGATCCCGTTGAGCCGGTTGGCGTTGACCCGACGAACGCCCTCGCGCACATCCTGCGGACTGTGCGCGAGGTTGAGCACACCACGCTGGCTGAACAGGATCGGGCAGTCCAGGTCGTCGGCGAGCCCCTCCCACAGCTTCATGGCGTGCTCGTAGATTCCGGCGCTGGCATCCAGCAGGTAGTTCGACCGGATGATGGTGGTGTTCCTCGCCATATTGCCGCCGGCGAGCCAGCCCTTGTCGACCACCGCGACGTCGGTGATGCCGTGGTTGCGGGCCAGGTAGTACGCGGTGGCGAGGCCGTGTCCACCACCGCCGACTATCACGACGTCGTAGCCGCGCTTGGGTTCCGGATCGCGCCACAGCGTCGCCGGCAGCTCGGGTACCGCGTCGGCGGTGTCCTGCGCGGTCATCGGATGGCTTCCCTCCGCATCGGTACCGCTCAGCTCCGCAGCCTGGCCATGCCAGGATCGAACAGGGGTTCCTCGGCCACGGTCGCCGGCAGTCGCGCGTCGAAATAGCCGATGTGGACCGCCTCACCGGGGCGTACGAGTTCCGCGGGCAGCCAGGCGTAGGCGATGCTCCTGCCCACGGTGTGACCGTAACCAGCACTGGTGACGTACCCGACGCGGTGCTCGTCCCGGTACACCGGTTCGGAGCCCATCATCACCGTGTCCGGATCGTCCAGCGTGAGACAGGCCAGCCGCCGCCGCACTCGGTCCCGGCGCCGCATTACCGCGTCACGGCCGAGGAACTCCGGCTTGTCCAGTTTCACGGCAAAGCCGAGACCAGCCTCGTAGGGGTCGTGCTCGAAGGTCATGTCGATGCCGAAGGAGCGGTAGCCCTTCTCAAGGCGCAAGCTGGTGAAGGCCCCACGCCCAGCCGCGATGATCTGGTGCGGCTGGCCGGATTCCCAGAGCAGGTCCCACAGGGTGCGGCCGAGGTCGGCGGTGGTGTACAGCTCCCAGCCCAGTTCTCCGACGTAGGACACACGCAACGCGGTGACCGCGACGGTGCCGAGGTAGGCGGTGCGGGCCCGGAAGTACTTCAGGCCGGCATTGGAGAAGTCCGCGTCGGTCAGGGGTTGCAGCACGTCACGCGCCTTCGGTCCCCACAATCCCAGGCAGCAGGTGCCGGCGGTGATGTCGCGGACCGACACCGAGCCGTCGGCGGGAACATGCCGGTTCAGCCAGTCGAGGTCGAGGTTGCCGTTGGCGCCGAGCTGGAACCGGTGTCGCCCCAACCTGGTCACCGTGATGTCGCTGCGGACGCCGCCGTCGACGTCGAGCAGAAGACAGTACGTGACCGATCCGACGGACTTGTCCACGTTGCCGGTGCACAGTCGTTGCAGGAAGGTGGTGGCGCCCACGCCGGTGACCTCCAGCCGGGTCAGCGCCGTCATGTCGTAGAGCGCCACCGCCTCACGGGTGTGCTGTGCCTCGGCGGCCACGATCGGCGACCAGTACCTGCCGGCCCACTCGTCGGGCACGGGAATATCCCGTCCCGCAACGAGCCCGGCGTTGGCTTCGTACCACTGCGGACGCTCCCAGCCGGAGGCCTCGAGGAAGACCGCGCCCAGCTCGCGCTGTCGTTCGTAGAAGGGCGCGGTACGGATGGGTCGCGGGGCTTCCATCGGCTCCAGCGGATGTTTGACGTCGTAGACCTCGACGAAGTTCTGGCAGCCCCGGGTCAGCACGTAGTCGGGGGCCAGCTGATGGGCCTGGAACCGGTTGACGTCGCACTCGTGCAGGTCGAAGGAGGAGCAGTGGCCGTCGACGAGCCATTCGGCCATCGCACGACCGACACCCGCGGAATGGGTCACCCACACCGCCTCGGCGACCCAGAACCCCTGGACCTCGGGTGACTCGCCGAGCAGCGGCATGTTGTCGGGGGTGAACGAGAACAGGCCGTTGATGCCGTCGTCGACCGTGGTGTCCCGCGCCGCGGGCAGCAGCGACAGGGTTTCCGCCCACGCCGGAGCGAAGTCCTCGACGGTGAACGCGAGCACCGAGGGCATGGCCGACTCGGCGCCGGGGAGGTCGCTCACCGCGACCGGCATCGGCCGGTGACCGTAGTAGCCGATATCGAGGCGGTCGAACCGTTCCCGGTAGTACAGGTCGGCTTCCTGATGACGCAGGATGGGATGGGTGACTTCCTCCGCGCTGCCCCCGTTAGCGGGCAGCGGGGTGGTCCACGCGAGTTGATGAGCCAGCGGTGTCAGCGGAAGCGCCATGCCGACCATGCCGGCGATCCGCGGTCCCCAGATGCCGGCGCAGCACACCACGACGTCGGCATCGATCTCGCCGTGGTCGGTGCGCACCCCGGTAACCCGGCCGTCGACGGACCGCACGTCGAACACTTCGGTCCGGTCACGCACCCGCACACCGCGTGCCTGGGCCCGCCGCAGTTGCGCCGCGACGGCCCGCACCGCCTTGGCTACACCGTCGGTCGGAACGTGCAGCCCGCCCAGAACCCGGTCCTCGTCCAGCAGGGGGAACAGGCGCACGCATTCCGCTGGCGGCGCCATGTGGGCGTCGATGCCGGCGGCGGCGAGCCAGCCGTGGCGGCGGTGCAGGTCGGCCAGCCGCCGCGGTGTCGTCGCGACCTCGAGGCCGCCGACCTGAAGAAAGCAGGGCTGGCCGTCGACGTTGAGCGAGTACAATTTCTCGACGGTGTACCGGGCCATCGAGATCATCGCCCTGGAGGCGTTCACCTGGAACACCAAACCCGGCGCGTGCGAGGACGAGCCGCCGGATTCGGGAAGCCTGCCCCTCTCCACGACGGTGATGTCGCGCCAGCCGCGGCAGGACAACTCGTCGGCAAGGGCAGCACCGACAACGCCGGCGCCGATGATGACGACGCGCGGTTCGGTCATGCAGGCCTCCACGACGCGCCAGATCGAACGCAGCGCGCTATACGAAACAATGGGCGCAATACGCAACGAGCGTCCACCGCGGCTGATGTCATGTCAAGGGTCCGTCTCGGTGCAGACCAGGCTCGTCAGTGCCCGGAAAACGGCTGCCGGCGGGCGACTCGTTGCGCCATGGCACGGCTCAGCCGGTCCGCGGCGCACTGGTCTCCGACAGTGCGCGCCCCTTGGTCTCCGGTGCCCACAGCAGGCAGGCGAGCCAGCCAAGCAAGGTCAGCGCGGCGCCGATCAGCATGGTGCGGCCGATCCCGAGACGGTCCAGCCCAACGGGAAGCAGATAGGTTCCGGCGGCGGCGCCGAGCCGGCTGATGGCGGTGGCGAGTCCGACGGCACTGGCCCGTACCGATGTCGGGAACAGTTCATTGGGATAGGTCCATTCCAGGACGGTTGGACCGCCGGAGAACAAGGCGTAGGCGCACAGGCACGCGATGACGAACCAGATCGGGCCGGAGGGAAAGATCCCCAGCAATGCGAAGGGCACCAGCATCGCGGCGAAGGACCACACGATGACCGGGCGCCGGCCTCGGTTCTCCACCCACCGCAGCGCGGGCAGGCAGCCGATCACGAAAACCAGACTGATCACCGCGGACACCAGGTTGCTCGCGTTGCCGCTGGTGAGACCGAAGGCGGCGAGGATGGCCGGTCCGAAGGTGTAGATCGCGAACAGAGGAGTGACCTGGGCGAGGTAGAAGAATCCGCAGAACAGTGTGCGGCCACCGTAGCCGCCGCGGAACAGTTGGCGCAGGCCGATCCCGGCGTCCGCGTCGTCGCTGCCCTCGGTGATCCACGTGAGCGGAACATCGGCACCGAAGACCCGGCGTACGACTCGGCGGGCGTCCTCGACCCGCCCTTTGCTGATCAGCCACCGCGGCGACTCCGGCGTCCCGATGCGTGCGAGCACCGTGACCAGGCCCGGCACCGCGGCACTGGCCAGGATCCAGCGCCACTGGTCAGGACCCCACAGTTGCACCATCGCGTAGCCGACGAAGTAGGCCATCATGGCGCCGAGGTACCAGAACGTGATGGTGACACCGAGCATCTTGGCCCGGCTGTCGCGTGGCAGCCATTCGGCCAGCAATGTGGTGGCGATCGGGTAATCGGCGCCGACGGAGAGCCCGAGCACGAACCGCAGGACGATGAGCTGCCAGCCGTCGGTGACGAAGGCGCACAAGACCGATGCCACGACGAGCACCACCAGGTCGATCGTGTACATCACCTCGCGTCCGACCCGGTCGGTGACCGGCCCGAAAACCAGCCCGCCAACGAGGATGCCGATCAACGCGGCCGCGCCAACCAGCCCTGCGGATACCTCGGAAAGCCGCAGGTCCGCGGTCATCCCGGCCATCGCGACACCGATGATCGACAGTGCGTAGCCGTCCAGGAACGGACCACCGGAACACTGCAGGGTCAGCCGGGTGTGGAACCGGGAATGGGGAGCGTCGTCGAGGTAGTTCGCGGACCGGGACGAGTGGGGCGCTTGCGGCATCGTGACTCCTGACTCCGGCACGCGGTTGCCGGCCGACGGTGCTGTGGTTCAGGGTCCCGGGACGTAGCCCAGTCGCCCGCTGATCTCGTCGGCGCCCTCGCGCAGCGTTTCGGCCACCGCCGCGAACGACTCGGTGCGCAGCCGGTAGGACGGACCCGAGGCGCTGACGGCGGCCACCACGGTGCCATCGCGGTCGCGAATGGGTGCGGCGACGGCGTTCAGCCCCACCTCCAGTTCTTCGGCTGTGCACGCCCAGCCCCGCTTACGGACGTCGCTGAGCTCGGTACGCAATCGAGTGCGGCTGGTGACGGTGTTGGGCGTGAATCTGTCCAGACGGCGACCGAGAATGGCAGTCCTCTCTCCGCCGGACGCCCAGGCGAGCAGGATCTTGCCACTGGAGGTCGCGTGCAGCGGGGTGCGCTGGCCGATCCAGTTCTGCACGGCCACCGCCGCGTTTCCCTGATCCTGGGTGATGTTCATGGCGGCGTCGGTGTCCAGCACCGCGACGTTGACGGTCTCGTTCAGCGTGGCGGCGAGCTCCCGGCAGACGGGTCGGCTTTCTTCGGCGAGATCCAACCGGGCGGTGGCCGCGCCGGCGAGTCGGACAAGGCCGGCCGCGAGACGGTACTTGCCGCGCTCGACGAGTTGCTCGACGAGTTGATGCCGTTCCAGCGCACCGAGAAGGCGGAACGCGGTGGACTTGTGCACGGCGAGCTCGCCGGCGATGTCGGTGACACCGAGCTCGCCGTGTTGGGCGAGGATCCGCAGAATGGTCAGTGCACGGTCGACCGACTGCACCTGACTTGCCGCGTCGCTGCCGTGCTGGCGCTTATGTGATGGTCGCGCCCGCTCCCGGACGGAGAGCCTGCTGTTGCTCATGGCGCAACTCTAATCGCTTCGTGTGCTGGTGCGGCGAAATCGTTGACGGCGCGGCGGGCACCGGGCATGCTGTCTCGCGCAGCACACGGAGTTGTGTAGTGCACAACAACGGTCTGATCAGCAGCCGCCGGAAAGGCCCGCCATGACCGGTAGCACGAACTCACCAGCCAGCCTGATCGCCACGCTTCCGGGTCGCTACTACGCCGACAGGGATGTGTTCGCGGCCGAACAGGAGAACATCTTTGAGCGGCTGTGGTTCGCCGTCGCGCGCTCGGCGGAACTGGACAGACCCGGCGCGTTGCGCACCGTTGACGTTGGCAGGGAGAACGTGCTCCTGCTGCGTGGCCATGACGGCCGGTTACGTGCCTTCCTCAACGTGTGCCGGCACCGGGGCGCCCGCCTGTGCACCGAGACTTCGGGGCAGGTCAAGCGGGTTGTGCGGTGTCCATACCACGCCTGGACCTACGGGCTGGACGGAAAGCTGGTCGCCGCGCCGAACCTGGCCACGATGGCCGATGTCAACCGGGACGAGTACGGACTTGTGTCCGTCCACGTGCGCGACTGGCTCGGCTACACCTGGGTCTGTCTGGCCGATGTGCCCCCCAGCTTCGAGGAGACCGTGGTGGGCGCGGTGGCCCAGCGGCTCGGCGGAGCGGAGCAGATCGATGCGTGGGACATCGCATCGCTCACGCTGGGGCGCCGGATCACCTACGACGTCAAGGCCAACTGGAAGGTCATTGTCGAGAACTTCATGGAGTGCTACCACTGCGCGGCCATCCATCCAGAACTCGTCTACGTGCTGCCGGAGTTCGCCAACGGCTACGCGGCGCAGTACTACGTCGGTCACGGGGCCGCGTTCAGGGACACCGTGGAGGGCTTCACGGTCGACGGTCGTCCCGGCTTCGACAAGCTGGCCGGTGTGGACACCGAGAAGGACCGCCGGTACTACGCGATCACCGTGCCTCCGCAGGTGTTCATCAATCTCGTTCCGGATCACGTGATCTTCCATCGGATGTATCCGGTCGCCGCCGACCGTACCGTCATCGACTGCGACTGGCTCTATGTCGAGGAACTCGTGGCGAGTGGCCGGGATGTGTCCCACTCGGTCGAGCTCTTCCACCGGGTCAACCAACAGGACTTCGACGCCTGCGAACGCTGCCAGCTCACCATGTCCTCGCGGGCCTACGCCAACGGCGGCGTGCTCGTCCCCGCCGAACACCACATCACCTCGTTCCACAGGTGGGTCACCGACCACCTCGGTGACAGCACGGACTGAGCCCCTGTGTTGACTCAGGGGTGGTCGGAGAGGACCTCGTCAATCGTCCGCCTGGCACGGGCGGCTAGCACAGGGTTGGTGTTCTGGTAGTACGGCACCTGGATCAGGGCGACCGACAGGGCCCAGGCGCGACCGCGCAGCCACGTGGCATCGTCGACGGCGAGGCTGCCCCGGAAGACGTTCCGTGCCTCGGCGGAGAAAAGGTTCCACGCGACCATCAGGTCGCAGGCCGGATCGCCGACACCGAGCGCCCCGAAGTCGACAACGGCGCCGAGCCGGCCTCGACGAACCAGGAGGTTACCCGGTGCGAGGTCCCCGTGGATCCACACGGACGGGCCGTGCCACGGCGGCGTGTTCAAGGCTGTCTCCCACACTTTGGTCACGGAACTGGTGTCCCGCATGCCGTTCAGGGCCGTGATCGCCTCGCGAGTGGGTTCCTCGCGCGTGGTCAGTGGTGCCCCACGGAAGAAGTTGCCTGCCCCGCAAGCAGGTCCGTTAGTGGGATCAAGCCGCCGCAGGGCCGTGACGAATCCAGCCAAGGTGCGCGCCGCTAGCCGCGTGTCAGTGATGCGGGCGACGGTGGCGTCGTGCCCGTCCAGCCATCGGTACACCGACCAGCACCAGGGATAGCCCTCCGCCGGTGCGCCCCTGCCGACCGGGGTAGGGATGGACAGAGGCAGGTGCGGTGCGAGTCGCGGCAGCCACCGCTGTTCCTTGTCGACCTGTGTCGCCGCCGCGGGAACACGGGGAAGCCGCACGACCATGTCGGCGCCGAGCCGGTACATCGCGTTGTCCGTCCCCGACGAAGCCACCGACTGGACAGCAAGGCCTGTCCACGCGGGAAACTGCGTGGCGAGCAGCCGCCGCACGAGGGGCACATCGGTGGCCACCTCGTCGTTGTGCATTCCCGTCGTCATGGACACCTTCCTACCGGTTCGGCCCCCGCCGCCGTCCAGCGATATTGGATTGAGCAGCTGGCAAGGAACGGATACCGTGCTGGCCGTGTTCATGTGTATCGCGCTGACGAGGTTGCGCCGCGTATAGCGGCGGCCGTCTGACCTCTACCCAAGACGCTCCGCCGCCTCAGCGAGTACTCGCCGGGCGGGATGTTCGACGCCCTCCGCCTCAGCCAATGCCGCGGAGAACACAGTGCCATCACCCCACCGCGGCCGACACGAGTTCGGCCAGAACTTCCTCGGTGACGCCAGCGTCGTCGATGCCGTCATCGACCTCGTCGATCGCACGGCCGGACCTATCATCGAGATCGGGCCCGGTGACGGTGCCCTGACTCTGCCGCTGCAGAAACTGGGCAGACCACTGATCGGAATCGAAATCGACCGGCGGCGCGCTGCGGCGCTGGCGCGCCGGGTGAACCGGTCGACCACGATCGTCGCGGCGGACTTCCTGCGGTACCCGCTCCCGCGGACACCCCATGTACTCGTCGGAAACCTTCCGTTCCATCAGACGACCGCGATGCTGCGCCGTGTTCTCCACGTACCGGGGTGGACCCACGCGGTCCTGCTGGTGCAGTGGGAGGTCGCGCGCCGTCGAGCGGGCGTCGGAGGTGCGACGATGATGACGGCACAGTGGTGGCCGTGGTTCGAGTTCGGCCTGGTCCGCCGGGTGCCGGCGGCGGCGTTTCACCCACGGCCCGGTGTCGACGGCGGACTGCTGACTGTTGCCCGCCGCGACCGGCCGCTGGTGGACGACTCGGAGATGCCGCGATATCAGGACTTCGTCCACCGAGTGTTCACCGGGCGGGGACGAAACCTCGCCCAGATCATCCCGACCGCGTGTCCTGAGGTCCCGAAGTCGCACGTCTTGGCCTGGTTGCGAAGTCACCAGGGCCGTCGGCCGTCTCTGCCCAAGGAGCTCACTGCTCGACAGTGGGCGAGCCTGTTCCTTGTTCGGACGGCCGCGCTCACGGGGCGTGGTAGCCACGCGCGGTGACCTCGAGGCGGCTTCGCGGCGTGCGGCTGACCTTCGGCATGGCAGGTCCTGTCGGCGGCTTTCTCGGACGGTTGCGCGCCGGCAAGATCCACAGAATGGTGGACACCGAAGCTGTCTCACTCAGGACCTATGTCGAGACGCACGAGAGTTGCGATCGTGGAGAGCGGAACGGGTCGGGGCATGAGGATATGGAGGCCGTCTATGCGAGCCGTCGCCGTCACAGCCGCGGTGCCACCCGTGATCTCGTGACGAGGCCACGCGCCCGCGTGGCGCTCGCGAGTGACCGGGGCAGCGCGGCGGCGCGGGATGTTTCGCCGAGTCGAGAGCCGGCAATAGTCGAAGTATGGCCAGTATCGGATACTTCCTGTCCAGCGAGGAGTTCGGCCCGCGCGAGTTGGCCCGGCAGGCCAGGCTTGCCGAGCAGCACGGATTCGAGCGCTTGTGGATCTCAGATCACTACCACCCATGGAACGCCCAGCAGGGCCATAGCCCGTTCGTGTGGTCGGTGATCGGTGCGTTGTCGGAGGTGACCAGCCTCCCGATCACCACGGCGGTAACCTGTCCGACCGTCCGCATCCATCCGGCGGTGCTCGCCCAGGCCACGGCGACCGCGGCGGTGCAGTGCCAAGGCCGTTTCGTGTTCGGCGTCGGCAGCGGTGAAGCCCTCAACGAGCACATCCTGGGAGGTCCATGGCCCAACACCGACATTCGGCTGTCCATGCTCGAAGAGGCCGTTGAAGTGATTCGAGCACTGCACCGCGGGGGAGTCGTCTCGTACGAGGGCCGGCACTACACGGTCAACCAGGCCCAGGTGTACACGCTTCCCGAGCAGCCGGTACCCATCTACGTGTCCGGTTTCGGTCCCAAGGCGGCCGAGTTGGCGGGCAGGATCGGAGACGGGTTCATCTGCGTGAAGCCCGAAGCTGACCTGGTCCGTGCGTTCCGTCAGTCCGGCGGCGGCGATCGGCCGGCACAAGGCGGATTCAAGGTCTGCTACGCGCCCGACCGCGACCGGGCGATCACCACAGCTCACCGTCTGTGGGCAAATCAGCAGCTTCCGGGTGAATTGGCACAGGTTCTGCCAACTCCGCAACACTTCGAGCAGGCGAGTTCGCTGGTGACGCCAGAGATGATCGCGTCGGTGACGCCATGTGGACCGGACCCAGAGCTCTACCTGCGGTCGCTCCAGGAATACCTGGACGCCGGATACGACGAAATCTATGTCCAGCAGATCGGCCCTGAACAGGACGAGTTCTTCCGCTTCTGGGAAGAGCAGATCAGGCCACGGTTGTCCCGGGAGGTGTCGGCGGCAATGGGGTGACAATTGGCACAGTGTCGCCGCCCCGCTGTTTGGCCTATGTGGACATTGGGTATTACACGATTGTCGGTAGGACTCGACGCGGAGGTGTATGGTGCTCGGCTTGCTTGGTTTTCTCCTGGTGGTGTGGCTGATCTGCGCCATCGTGGGCGCCCTGCTGAAGGGCATGGCCTGGCTGCTGGTGCTCGGCGTTGTGCTGTTCATCGGTACAGCCGTGGTGGGGTGGGTCAATCGGAAGGCGCTCGGCCGCCGTTGACTTGTTTCCTTTCGGTGACACCTACAGGGAAGGGACACGACAATGAGCAACTCGTCAGTTCTGTCGAAGCTGGTCAGTCCTGAGGAACTGAGAAAAAGAGTCGGGGACACCCGCGAAGCAGTGGGCCAGATGACCCACGACGGCGTGGACAAGGTCCACCACGGGGCCGCCAGGGCCACCAAGGGCGCCAAGGATATGACAGCGCGCCTCGTGGGGTGGATCCGCGGGAAGACGAACAAACTGGGGCGGCCGAAACGGGAGCGCGGTATAGCCAAAGTCGTGCGCCGTTGGCCGGTGGTCGCCGGCACGCTTGCGGTGCTACTGGTGGCCTGGCGTGCCGTCGGTGGCAGGCGGTCACGGTGACGGCCAGCTACTTCGTGTCTCAGGCGGCGAGACGGTTCGGGCGATCGGGTATGGGTACACCGCAACCATGTGGATCGCCTTACTGTCACCAGTCGTGATCATGGTGGCGGCCCTCGGTATGGAGCGTGTGGAGAGCCGCTTGACACGCGTTCGACCGTTCCTGGTTCCCGGCCGTCTGGCCGGGAACCAGGCTGAGGGTGTCGAGGAGGCCGTCAGGGAACAGCCAGGACGGTCCGACGCCCGGAGCGAGCGCGCTCCATCCCAGAGGTTGGTGGCCTAGCCACCGCTGTGGGCTCATTGCTCATCGCCGGATCGTCCGAGCGTCTCTTCTGCTCACTTTCCCGATGCTCAGCACTTCTTCTTGCGCCGCAGCAGGCGACGCAGCACCAGCAGGGCGCCCAGCCCCACCACCGCACTGGGTAGTGGCCGTTGACGAATGGTCATCATCAGCCGCTCAGCGGGCTGAGCCAGTGGCTCGGGTAGGGATGCCACGAGCTGATCGGCCTTGTCCTGGATCGCGTGGGCGCCGTGTTCAGCCTGTGAGATGACCTGCTCGGTCTTGTCCTGGACGACGTCCTTTGCCTCCTGGACTCTGCTGCGCATCTGCTCGGGGACATTCATCTTGTGCGCCAATGCCTCCACCGTGTGACCGAGCCGTTCGCGAGTCCGCGCAATATCCTCCCGAAGCTCGGACGGATCAGTCGGCGTCGGGTCAGCCGGAGCGTTCATCGGTTCAGCCCCTCCTTGACGGCTTCGATGTCCGCCTTGACACTGGCCGCTGCGCCCTCCGGTACGGGGGGAACCGCGGCCGAGACCAGTTTTTTGCCGATCAGTGCTGCTATCGCCGCCACAACCAGCGCGGCGGCGCCAACGATCAAAGCCGCTAGCCACGGCGCGAACACTATGGTCAGGGCCAGAATCGCGCTCGCGATGAGCGCGCCGCCCCCGTAGAGTCCCAGTGCGCTCGCACCACCGACGAAGGCGGCTCCGGTGCCAGCCCGTTTGCCTTTCTGACGCAGTTCCGCGGCGGCTAACCGCATCTCGTCCCGCACCAGCCGCGACAGCTGTTCGGACGCTTCGCCGATCAGCCGGGCAAGCGAATGATCGCCCCCAGGGGCGTCCCCTGGTCCACCAGACATGGTCGTCGCCTCTCGCTCGGGTGAGCGCCGGGTACCCGCTTCGGCCATCGGCCAATCCTCGTTCCGCCGCTGGCTGCTCGCGGCGGGCGGTTCCACGGCGGTGGTTGGGGGCCGTTTGCTCTCTCGTGCCGCCGGGAAAACGACAGGTATGACTGGACGCCTCTACAACGTGGTGCTCGACTGTCCGGATCCGCCGGCGCTGGCACGATTCTATTGCGCGTTGCTCGGTGCCGAGCTGGTGCCCGGCGAGAACGACTGGGTGGTGATCAAGGATAAGACAGGCATGAGGATCGCCTTCCAACGTGCTCCGCAACACCGCCCGCCGAGCTTCCCCGATTCCACCGCCTCCCAGCAGATGCATTTCGATGTCCTTGTCGACGACGTCGAGGCGGCGGAACGTGAGGTCCTGGGACTTGGTGCGAGCAGGGCCGACGGTCAGGGTGAGGACTTCAGGGTCTTCACCGACCCCGCCGGGCATCCCTTCTGTCTGGTGTGGAAAACCTGACATCAGGGCGGCCAGTGAGTCCGATTGGGTGCGGTCCGAATGGGGTACCCCTGGTCAGGGAGCCAGGAAAGGGGACGCGGCGTGGCACGAGGGATCTGGACTGGTTCGATCACCATCGGCCTCGTGACCATCCCGGTTGGCTTGTTCAGTGCCACCGACAGCCACACGGTGCGCTTCAACCAGTTCCAGCGAGGCACCTCCGACCGGATCCGCTATCAACGGGTCAACGAGCGGACCGGCAAGGAAGTCGACTACTCCGAGATCGTCAAGGGCTACGAGGTCAACGACGGCCAGTTCGTCATCGTCGAGCCCGACGAGTTGGCCGCCATCGCGCCGGGACGGTCGCGCACCATCGAGATCACCAGTTTCGTCGACCTCGACGACATCGATCCGATCTTCTTCCAGAAGACCTACTGGCTGGCGCCGACGAAGGCAGAGCACGCGCGGCCGTACGCGTTGCTGGCCGAGGCGATGGCGAGAACGAACAAGGCCGGCGTCGCGTCGTTCGTGATGCGCGGAAAACAGTATCTCGCCGACGTTCGGGCCGACAAAGGCATACTGGCGCTGGACACCCTGTTCTACGCCGACGAGATCAGGGACCCGCGCGAATTGCTCGATACCCTGTCGGAGGTAGGCGCACCGCGGGGCAAGGAACTGAACATGGCGACAGCGCTCATCGAGTCGATGAGCGGTCCGTGGCGTCCTGAGGACTACCGCGATACCTTCACCCGACAGGTGGAGAAGCTCATCGATGACAAGCGCAGAGGCCACAGGATAATGACCGCGGCGGCGGCACCCGAGCCTACCAAGGTGATCGACCTGATGGAGGCGCTGCGCCGCAGCGTCGAGGGTTCACATCGGCACCGGTCACGGCCCGACCTCGACTCGGCGAGTAAGTCCGAACTGGACAGGATGGCCCGCGATCTCGATATCAAGGGTCGGTCGAAGATGAGCAAGAGCGAGTTGGCCCGGGCGGTGAAACGCCAGACGAGGAGGGCGTCATGATCGCTGGTGTCACGAGGTCGCCATGCGGGGACTGCGTGCAGGACACCGATCACTGCCATGGCACCCTGATCATGCACACCGACGGCACCGAGGAATGTGTGGACGGTAGGTGTGCTGGCGTGTACGCCGACCGGCACCACCTGGTCGTAGCGTGCTGGACCATGTTCAGTGACTGCGACTGCCTTGAGTGACACTGAGGGCATGGGGTCGGGCCCCGAACCGCCCGCAAGGGTGGAACCCATGCTGGCCGTTTCCGGTGCCGTGCCGGTCGGTCCCGGATGGGCTCTGGAGTTCAAGTGGGACGGTGTTCGTGCGGTCAGCACCACGGGTTCCCATCAAACACGGCTGTGGGCGAGAAACGGCAACGACGTGACGCGGTCGTACCCGGAGCTGGAGGTTCTCGCTGACCTGCTGGACGGACGGCGCGCCGTACTCGACGGGGAGATCGTGGTCCTCGGCCCAGACGGGCGCCCCCGTTTCGACCTACTGCAACGGCGCATGCACGTGCACGGTCCTCCTGAAACGCTGATGAGGAGCACGCCGGTCGCATACTTCGTCTTCGATCTGCTGCACCTGGACGGTCGCTCACTGGTGGATCAGCCTTACCAGCGCAGGAAAGAGCTGCTCGGCGAGCTCGGCCTCGACAGGGCCGCGGCCCACGTGCGGGTGCCGCCGTACTACCTCGACGTGGACGGCCGGCACCTGGTGGATATCGCCCGTGCCCACGGGTTGGAGGGAGTGGTCGCCAAGCGCGTCGCCTCTCGGTATGAGCCGGGACGCCGATCACCGGCTTGGGTGAAGACCGCGCTGATGACCACTCAGGAGGTCCTTATCGGTGGCTGGAAACCTGGCGAGGGCCGGCGAGCCGGCACCATCGGCTCACTGCTGCTGGGGGCCTGCGATGACGATGGTCGGCTGGTCTACCTCGGCCATGTCGGCACTGGCTTCACTGATCGGATGCTGCACGAGTTGGCGGCCCGGCTCGCGCCGCTGCGATGCGAGAGCAGCCCATTCGACGAATCCGTGCCGCGTGAACACGCCCGCCACGCCCGCTGGGTGCGGCCGAGCTTGGTCGGTGAGGTCGAATACCGCACACTCACCGCGGATGGCCGACTGCGGCATGCCTCGTGGAGGGGACTGCGGGCCGACAAGGATCCCGCTGAGGTCGCGGTTTCGCAGATTCGGTTGCCGCGGTGACCGACGGAACCGGTCGTTAGTGGCCGACCATGGAATCGGCCCAGTTCACCACGGCGAGGTGGTACCAGGGGGCGTCGGGGGCCAGGTTGAGGGCGTGCCCGTAGTCCCGCACCACAAAGGTCTGCAGCTTCGCCGCGGGGGCGTAGTCGGGAGCCTCGGCGGCGCGCAGAGTGTCCGCGGTGGAGCAGTCCGGGGCCGGGAAGCCGCAGAACGCCGGGTCCTTGCCCATCACGAGCATGACCGGCACGGTGATCAATTTGGAGTACGGCAGCACGGAGCCGAGCAGCACGGTGTCGAGCACCTCGCCGGGCGCGAACTGGTCCTTGGTGGCCTCGTCGGCATTGTCCACGCCCGCAGCGGGCAGCCCAGGCTTGTGGAACGAGTCGTACCTGGTGCCCGCCGCGGTGGTCAGGTAGCCCAGGTCCAGGCCGTGCGCCGCGAACTTCGGGTCCAGTGCGGCCGGGATCAGCGAACTGAGGATCGGCACCGCGCCCACCTCGTTGATCCCGTGTGTCAGACCGGTGATCAGCACGCCGTCCACGTCGTGGTAGGTGCCTGCCTCGATCATCGTGATCGCGGATCCGACAGAGTGCCCGCCAAGGATGACCCTGCTGAACGCGGAGGGCACCTTGTTCCCCGTGCGCAGCGCCTGGATGGCCTGGTGTACGACGGTGGCCTGGCTGAACGAGGTCAACAGTGCGCTGGCGGGTTTGGAACTGCGACCGGTCCCCAGCCGGTCGAGGGTGAAGGTGGCGTATCCGGCCTTGTTCATCGCCAAGCGGTACGAGCGGACCTCAGGTGTGTACGGATAATCCCAGTAGCTGCTGTTGTAGGACGCTCCCGGCACGAGCACCTGGACGGTTCGCGCGCCGTCTGGTGCGCACAGCTTCCCGTACAAGGTCTGCGATGTTCCGAGAAGCGACACGGGCACGTTCACGTCCTGACAGGACGTGTGCGCCGCGTCCGCCTGCCCGGGCACGGTGGACAGACCGAGTCCCACGGCTGCCAGCGTGAACGCGAGGGTCCGTGACAAGTAGCGGTATCGCAAGGGAAACTACCTCCAGAAGCGGGTCACGCGGTGCGCGGTTCGACCGTCATCGGCAGCTGGCTCGGGTACGCGGCGCCGGTGACTTTCTGGTGGACTGGCTTTCCCGCGACGGGAACCAGTCGCCACCGGGCGGCGAGGGTGGCCGCGGCGACGGTGATCTCGGTTAGGGCGAAGACGTTACCGATGCACTGGTGGACACCGGCACTGAAGGGCACGTAGGCCCCCTTGGGCAGAGCCGATATCCGGTCGGGCGTGAACCGGTCGGGGTCGAACCGGTCCGGATCGGGGAACGTGCGCGGATCGTGGTGCAGTGCATGCGGACTGAGCGTGACTTCGGTGCCGGGCGGAAGCCGCACGCCGCCGAGCTCCACCTCGGCGCAGGTGCGCCGCATGAGTAGCCAGATCGGGTAGCAGCGCAGGACCTCGTGCGCGATCTGCCGGGTGTAGACCAGCTTGGGGACATCGTCCGCGGTGACCTCACGGCCGCTGAGTACCTCGTCGACTTCGGCGTGCAGTCGCTGCTCGATTCGACGATCGCGTGCCACTTCATGGAAGAACCAGGACAGAGCCAGTCCACTCGGTTCGATACCGCCGGTGAGCAGCGTGACGACCTCATCGTAGACCTGCTGGTCGCTCATGCCCTCACCGGTGTCCGCGTCCCGGGCAAGCAGCAGCATGGACAGCACGTCGCCACGGTCGGTGCCGTCGGCCCGACCCGCGGCGATCACCTCACGCACGATTGTCCGCAGTCGTGTGATGGCCTGGTCGAACCGACGGTTGCCGGGAATCGGCAGCTTCTGCAGGAACGCGGGGGACAGTGCGCGGATCATGCCCTGCTTGATCACGATGGGCATGGAACGCTGTGCCTCTCCGATCGCGGCGGCCCCCAGCTCGGTGGAGAACAGCGTCTCCCCAGCGATGTCCACCGCCAGTTTCTGCATGGCGAGGTCGAACTGGACGACCTGGCCGGCAGCCCATGTGTCGGCGAGCTGCGTGGCGCGGCGCGCCATCACGGCGGTGTAGTCGGTGATGCGCTCGCGGTGGAAGGCGGGTTGGACCAGGCGGCGCTGGCGGCGGTGGAAGGCGCCGTTGGACATCGCGATGCCGTTGCCGAAGTGCGGCCGGAACCGGTCGAACATAATTCCCTTCTCGAACCGGTTGCCGTCGGTGACAAGGACTTGGTGCACCAGCTCCGGGCTGGTGACGACGTAGGTCGGCAGCGGGCCGAGGTAGATCCTCACCAGGTCTCCGTGCGCGCGCAGCGAGGAGGTGAAGCCGACGCGTCGGCGCAACAGTCCTGGTGTGTGTCCCAGCAGCGGCCAGCGTCCGGGGGCGACCGGGACGGCGTCGAGGGGGTTGTCCGGCTGGGCAGTCATCTCCGCTCCCTGCGGGGTCCATGAGGCGACCCACCGTATTAGGTTCGTTGGCTCAACGGGAGCACCCGATCAGGTCATGCCCGTATGCACCCAGGAGGGGCTTCGGTAAGGTGCCTGCAGATTTTGGGAGGCGTCGTGACCGAAAGACCGCAGGACTGGGTGCCGCCGGAGGTCGATCCCACCCATCCCAGCATGGCTCGGGTGTACGACTACATGCTCGGCGGTGCGCACAACTTCGCCGTGGACAGGGCGGTGGCCGACCAGACCGAGAAGTTGATGCCGGGGTCGCGGCAGATCGCCCGGCTCAACCGCGCCTTCCTCGGACGTGCCGTGCGGTTTCTCGTCGAATCCGGTGTCCGGCAGTTCCTCGACATCGGCTCGGGTGTGCCGACCGTGGGCAACGTGCACGAGATCGCCCACAAGATCGCTCCGGACAGCCGCGTGATGTACGTGGACAAGGACCCGGTCGCGGTGGCGCACAGCCAGCTCATCCTCGCCGACACCGCGAACGCCGGCGTGATCAGGGCGGACATGCGTGACCCTGAGGAGATCATCGGCCACCCGCGCACGCGCGAGCTGCTGAACTTCGACGAGCCTGTCGCGGTGCTCATGGTGTTCATGCTGCACTGGGTTGCCGACCAGGACGACCCCTACAGCCTCGTCGCCCGCTACATGGCGGCCATGCCCAGCGGCAGCTATCTGGTCGTGTCCCATGTCACGGCGGACCACCGGGAGGACCAGATCGGTGGGGTCGCCAAGATGATCGAGGGCAGGTCCGACACCGAACGACTCAACTATCGCACGCACAGCGAGGTGCTGCGTTTCTTCGAGGGCATGGACCTTGTCGAGCCGGGGCTGGTCGGGTGCGGTGTGTGGCGTCCTGCGCACTCCGGTGACTTCTCCGACGACGTCGACTTCAACCGGCACGTATACGCCGGCGTGGCTCGCAAGCCATAGTCGCCCGCCCGGCGTGTTCAGCGGGGCTGGCGAAACGTGCGCCGGTAGCTGTCCGGTCCGACGCCGAGTTCGGCATGTAGCCGGCGGCGCAGGTTTGCCGCCGTGCCAAGGCCCGCGCTTCGGGCGACCCGCTCGACCGGCAGCTCCGTGGTCTCCAGAAGCCGCTGCGCGTAACGAATACGCTGAGCGCGCAGCCATCGACCCGGTGGAACACCGGTGGCGGCGAGGAACTCCCGGTGCAGGGTCCGCGTGCTCATCCCGGCGTGTGCTCGCAGATCACCGACACCGATGGGTTCCGCGAGCCTCGTGATCGCCCAGTCCATGGTGGACGCGATTCCGGTCCTCGGGGAGCGTGTCGGCAGCGGAAGGTCGGCGTACTGCCGCTGGCCGCCCTCCCGTATCGGCGGCATCACCAGCCGGCGGGCCACGGCCGCCGCCGACTCGGCTCCGTAGTGGCGACGGAGCAGGTGCAGATTGAGATCGAGACCTCCAACAGCGCCGGCGGAGGTGAGCAGGTCCCCATCGTCGGTGAACAGCACGTCCCGGCGGATGTCGGCGGTGGGCGCCGCCCGCTGGAGTGCGTCGAGCAGCATCCAGTGTGTCGTTGCCTGACGATGGTCCAGCAGACCGGCCGCGGCGAGAGTGAAACTGCCGGCACACAGTGAGGCGATCATGGCCCCGCTGGACGCGACCCGGCGCAGGGCTCGGCAGACGGGCGGCGGTACGTCGGCCGTGTGGTCCCTGCGGCCGCCGACGAGCACGAGCGCGCACTCGGTGAGCCCGGAAAGGCCGTGCGTGGCGCGGAGTTCGCCGTACGGACTGGTTCGCGTGTTCGCCCGCCCGACGCTGCACCAGCGCAGTTCGACCCGACCGATTCCCTCCTCGCTCCAGTCCCGACCCCAGACCTCACCGACCACGGCGAGATCGAAGGCCCGGCTTCCCGACAGGAGGAGGACGCCCACCGTCAGCATGGCGAAAAAGTATCGAACGGTGTCCGATTTGTCACTCCTTGAGTAGAGGAGAATCGGTCAGACTGGACACCGAAAATGGACGAGTGTGAGCAAAGGGAATTCGCATGACCCATCACGGTGCCACGCGCACCACCAGCACTCTTGAGTTCGTCAGTCAGGAGTTTCACCCGTATCACACCGACGAACACGGGTTCGAGCTCAAGCACGGGCAGGTGACCGAGAAGTACACGGGTCCGGACTTCACCGGGACCGGAACGGTCCGTTCACTGCTCGCGCTCGGCAAGAACGGGTCGGGGAACTTCGGTAACCTCATTCATATCGAGGGGACGATTGGCGGCCGCAGCGGCACTTTCGTGGTGCAAGGCAGGGGCTGGCTGGAAGGGGTCGATCCGACGACCGGGGCGTGGTCGTCGGCGGGCGCCACCTGGCTCATCATTCCGGGATCCGGTACGGACGCCCTCACCGGTCTGCGCGGTGAGGGGGAGATGAGTGACAACGGCCACGGTGCCGAGATCACCATGGATTACCGGTTCGAGTGAGCAATTCCACCCGGTCTCTGCCGCAGGAATTCGGCCGGGACGTTACTCTCTGGTGCCTGTGAGGACAGCTACCGACAGACTGTTCAGGATCGCCGTGGTGCTCAAGGGCTTGGACGGCGGTGTCCAGTTGGTGCTCGGGATCGTGTTGGCATTCCTGCCGCCTACCGCGATCACCGGCCTGGCCAACCTCGTTCTCACCAGGGATCTGCTCGGCGATCCGAACAACGCGCTGTCCACTCACTTGTCCTCCGCCGCGCACAACTTCGCCGACGGCACGAGCCGCTGGTTCGCCATTGGCTATCTGTTGCTGCACGCGGTGGTCAAACTCGGCTTGGTGGCGGCACTGCTTCGCGAGACCCTCCCGGCGTTTCCGATCGCGGCCGTCGTGCTGAGCGCCTTCGCCGGTTACGAGGTTTACCGGGCGGTCCGGGTCGGATCGATCGCCCTGCCGATCTTCGCGGCACTGGACGCGGCTGTGGTGTTCCTGATTCTGCGCGAGTACCGACAGCTGAGGCAGAAGTCGGCGAAACGAGCGTCCTGAACCCGCCTTGACCGTGTAATGTAGCGGTCCCTACGGTAACGGCATGGCGAGTTCCACGCGGCCTGGTCCGGATGGCGCGACGGCGGTCCGGTCCCGGGAGCTGCTGCTCGACGTAGCCGAGCGGCTGATGAGCGAGCGCGGCTACGCCGCGACACCAGTTTCGGCGATCTGCCGGGAGGCCGGTGTCGCGGTCACCTCGCTCTACTGGCATTTCGGCAGCAAGGAAAGGCTGCTGGCCACGGTGATGGAACGCGGCGCCACGCGCTGGTTCGCCGCGCTGCCGCGCTGGGACGAGCTGGACGGCGATGCCCAGACACGAGCGGAGGCCATCGTGCGCGGCGGGGCCTCCGCCGTGGGCAGGCACCCGGTGTTCCTGCGCCTGTTCTACCTGCTGGCTCTGGAGAAACCGGACGATGATGTCACCACCGAGCTGGTAGCCCGGGTGCGCGCGCACGCGACGGCCTACTTCCGTGACGCACTGGCCGGTGTGCTGTCCGCGACCAGCGAGCCGGCGATCGCTCGTGCCGCGGCAACCGAGCTGGCCGGGTTCGCGGTGGCGTTCTCGGACGGATGTTTCTTCGCCTCGCAGCTGGAACCGTCCGGGGTCGACCTCGACCGCATGTACGCCGATCTACTCACCGCGCTGCGTGCCCTCGCGCCCGCCGCGATCGAGCGCGCGGCGGGCGCACGAATCCAGGTGAAACCGCGGTGACCGCGCTCGCCGCCATCGATTACGGTCATAGCGTGGTGGATGCCATCTTCGAGCACCCGCGGTTGGCGGCGATCTACGACGCACTCGACGCGGACCGCGGCGACCTCGAGGCCTACCTCGCCATCGTCGACGAGTTCGACGCCCGTCACGTACTGGACGTCGGGTGTGGCACAGGGACGTTCGCGCCGCTTCTCGCCGCGCGCGGCATCGAGGTGACCGGTGTCGACCCGGCCGGTGGCTCGCTGGATGTCGCACGGGCCAAGCCAGGCGCCGCGCGTGTGCACTGGATCCACGGTGACGCGGGGAATCTGCCGCCGCTGCGGGCTGACCTTGCCACCATGACCGGCAACGTGGCCCAGGCGATCGCAGACCCGACGGACTGGGACACGACGCTGCGGGGAATACACGGGCCTTGCGGCCGGGCGGGCGTCTGGTGTTCGAAACCCGAGATCCGGCGTACCGGGCCTGGCTGGACTGGAACCGCGCGGCGTCACACCGGATCACCACCGTCCCGGGTGTCGGCAGGGTGGAGAGCTGGACCGATCTGGTCGAGGTCAGCGGGTCGCTGGTGACCTTTCGGGGTACGTGGATCTTCGCCTCGGACGGACAGGTCCTGACCTCGGACTCGACCCTGCGTTTCCGGGACCGTGACGAGGTGCGAGCCTCGTTGAGCGGGCACGGATACATCGTCGACGAGATTCGCGACGCGCCCGACAGGCCAGGCCGTGAGTTCGTGTTCCTCGCGTCGCGGCCGGGGTGACGAGGCGTCACCTGGTCAGTGCCGAGCGAAGGACATCAGGATGCGTTGCCCAGGCACCGCCTGGGCGACCAGATCGACCTCGGCGTCGCGCACCACGGCCACGACCGGGTAGCCGCCGGTCACCGGATGGTCGGCGAGGAAGAGGATCGGGTTTCCGTCGGCGGGAACCTGGATGGCGCCGCGCACGACGCCCTCGCTCGGCAACTCCTGATCAATCCGGCATGGGTGTCGGCGCAGCGGCTGGCCGTCCAGGCGGATACCGATCCGGTCACTGCGGTGGGAGACCGTCCATTTCGTTGCCAACTGGCGGATGTCGGCAAGCCAGTCGGTGCGCGGGCCGGGGATCAACTGGACCGTGATCGGGTCGTTGGCCAGTGCCCGCGTCGGCGCGATGTCGACGTTCGGCCAGGTCGGTGGGGGACTACCGATGGGAAGCGAATCCCCAGGACGCAGCGGCGGCGGTCCGAGCCCGGACAGCGTGTCGGTAGCGCGCGAACCGAGCACCGGCGGGACGTCGATACCGCCACGTACGGACACATACGTGCGCAGGCCAGCCGCCGGGGGCTCCAGCCGCAAACACTGCCCGTGCAGCAGAGTGAACGGCGAAGCATGGGCCACCGGTCTCCCGTCGACGGTGGCCGGAGCCGGGGCGCCGGTCAACGCCAGCATCACGTCGCCGTGTGCTCGCACCGCGAGCCCGCCGAAGGTGACCTCGATGCCGGCGGCGGTGTAGTCCTGGGCGACCAGCCGTGCTCCGAGCTGGAAGGACCGCCGGTCCGCCGCGCCGGACCGGCTGACCCCCTGTGACGCCAGGCCGGGTCGTCCGAGATCTTCGATCAGCGCGAGCGGCCCGGTGGCGATGACCTCCAGGTGCACCGTCATCCGGCCTCCGCGAAACGGACCAGCATGCCGGGCCGCATCAGCGCGGGCGGCTCTCGCTCGGTGTGCCAGACGGTGACCTCGGTGCGGCCGATCAGTTGCCAGCCACCAGGGGACGACCGGGGATAGACGGCGCTGAACTCGCCGGCGAGGCCGACCGCTCCCGCCGGTACCGAGGTGCGGGGTTCGCGGCGTCGGGGCACCCGCAGCCGGGGATCACCGCCGACCAGATAGGCGAAACCCGGTGCGAATCCACAGAACGCCACCTGCCACGGCGTACCCGTGTGCGCCCGCACCACCTCGACCGGGGTGAGGCCGGTGAGGTCCGCGACGTGATCGAGGTCCGGACCGTCGTACCGCGTTGGGACCTCCACGATCGTGGCGTCGTCACCGTTGGCCGTGCGGCTCGGTCGATCGGGAACCGGCAGCGTGTGCAGCGCGGCGCGCACATCGGCAAGGCTGCCGCCGTCGCGAACGACGAACAGCAGCGTCCGGGCGGCGGGAACGACATCCACCACATCCGCGAAGGCGGCTTCTCCCGCCGAGATGGCGACCTGAACCGCACCGTGCCAGGCCAGCACCTCCTCGATGGTGTCCACTTCGAGGAGAACGCCCTGCTCACCGCAGGGCAGCAGCCGAGCTTTCATGGAAGCGCCACTGTAGCGGACGACAGTGGCGAACGGGTGCCCTCATGAGTGGGCCCGGCTTACGCCGGCGCCGGGGCTCGGGTCATCAGCGGGAACCGGTGAAGGGAATGTGCCAGAACACGGTCGACCTGTCCTGGCGGTCGGTGCTGCGCCGCACGGCCAGCAACCAGGCCAGACCGATCACCGCGAGCGCGGCGAGGCCCGACCAGCTCAGCACTGTGAACAGATCGGCCTGCAGCGGTGTCGGCTGTGGCTGATAGCCCTGTGCCAACGACTCGAACTGCCAGGGCGTGCCGGTCAGCAGCAGGGTGAGCGTCAACGCGATGCCGTGCGTGGAATCCCACAGGGCGTGCAGCACCGAGACCCCCAGATACGACAGGAGCAGCCGGCCAGTGAGGGCGAAATGGTGGCGGCCGCTGGCCGAGAACAGGATGCCGCCGAGAATCGCCGTCCACAGGCCGTGCCCCACCGGGGCGAGCAGACCGCGCAGGATCTCGGTCTGCACGAGATCCATCAACGACAACCCGCGCTCGGTGAACAGAGCCGTGAAGGCGTAGCCGGCGGATTCGAACGCGGCGAAGCCGAACCCCACCGCGGCGCCGAGGACCATCCCGTCCCTGGCGTACTTGTGTGCCAGTTGCCGGGTGAGCACGGCGAGGGCGGCGAGTTTGACCGCCTCCTCGATCAGCCCGACGCCGAGGAAAAGCCACGGCGAGGGGTGCAGCAGGTAGGTTTCCAACAGCGAGGCGGCCAGCACACCGAGCACGCCGCCGGTGACGAACGTGCTCAGCAGCAACTCCGCGGTCACCTCGCTGCTGTGCCGGCGGGTGAAGGCCCACGCCACGAACGTCACGGGTACGAGGAAACTGCCCAACAGCACCAGCGTCGGCACCAGGGTGGGATTGCCGGTCAGGAAGGTCACCACCACGGTGAGCAGCCACAGCGCCAGACCGACACCGAAGATCCGCAACCACACCCGCCTTGGACGAGTGCTCGCGGCACCGGGCCCCGACATCTGTGCTGCCATGGCGTTTCCTCCCCACTCTGCCGACAATGGGCTTCACCCGACTGACGTGCCCTACCCCTGCCAGGTGAAACACCAGGAGAGGTGCACCGTACCGCGGCGCGGTCCACGCCGTTTGACCTCCGCGAACGCCGGGTATGCCCATGACCGGTGCCGAGTGTCGGTTGAGGAGGAGGGCCAGTGGTCGACGTCGTCGTGGTTGATATCGACGGGACCCTGGTGGACAGCAACTATCACCATGCCGTGGCGTGGGCGGCTGCCTTCCGCGAGTGCGAGGTGACCGTTCCCGTGTGGAGGGTGCACCGAGCCATTGGCATGGGTGGTGACCATCTCGTCGCCGCGGTCGCGGGACAGCGGGTCGAGGCAGAGCACGGCGACCGTGTCCGTAAGCGGTGGGCGGAGTTGTTCGAGCCAATGCTGGACTCGATCAGTCCGCTGGAGGGTGCCAGGGAGCTGCTTATTGAGGTGAAGCGGCGCGGCATGGCTCTGGTGCTGGCCAGCTCGGGCAAGCCGGACCACGTCGAGCACTACTTGGACGTGCTCGCGGCCCGCGGCGTCGCCGACGCGTGGACCACGTCGAAGGATGTGGAGAGGACCAAGCCGGCGCCAGACCTGATTGAGCTGGCGATCGACAGGGTGGAGGGTGACCGAGCCGTCACCGTTGGCGATTCGATCTGGGACTGCCGCTCAGCGCAGCGTTGCGGAGTTCCGTGCCTCGGGGTCCGCACCGGGGGGTTCGGTGCGGACGAACTGGCCGGTGCGGGGGCCGTGCGGGTGTACGACGACCTGCCGTCCTTGGGTGCCGACCTGAATCGTCTCCCCCTGGAGAATCCGACGTAGCTCACGTGATCAGCGCTGGCCGCCGGCGGTTCCTCCAGCGTGACCAGGGTAGTCCACTAACCCAGCAGTCCACACCACGGGAGGATCGATGGCGGAGAACAATCCCGGTTTGATCGAGGTGATCGTGTCCGATCACCGAGAGGTGGAAGAAGCGTTTCAAGAACTGGAAAGTCGGAGCGGAACGCCGGAACATCGCCGCGCTCTCGCCGATCACGTGATCGCCGAGCTGGTGCGCCACTCCGTGGCCGAGGAGATGTACATGTACCCGGCCGCACGCACGGCGCTCCCCGACGGTGACGAGATCGCCGACCACGAGATCGCCGAACACGCCAAGGCCGAGGAGGACATGAAGCAGCTGGAGGGCCTGGAGCCGACCGATCCTCGGTTCGACGACCTTGTCGGAAAACTCGTCAGCGATGTGCGGCACCACATCGAAGAGGAGGAGGGTGAACTGCTGCCGCGTCTGGCAGCGTCCTGTTCGGCAGAGCAGCTGCACGACCTGGGGGCCAAGGTCGTGCGCGCCAAGAAGATGGCGCCGACTCGCCCGCATCCGTCCGCGCCGAACAAGCCGCCCGCCAACCGCATTCTCGGCCCCGGTGTCGGCTTGATCGACCGCATGCGCGACGCGCTCAGCGGCCGGAACGTCTGAGCCGAGACCGCCCCGGACGTCACTCGTTCGCGGGTGCGGCGAGGTCATTGGCTGCTTGCAGCCGGTACGCTTCCAGCTCGTCGCGTTGCCGCCTGGCGCGTTGAATGAGGCCGTCCAGATCGGTGCCGGCAAGCCGCGGTAGGTCGCCGCGAAGGTGCTTAAGGGTGCGCCATGCGGCCAGCTTGCCGTGGATACCGGCGCCTAGAGCCTCGAGTTCGAGTAACCGCGTGAGTTCCGCACTTCCGGTGACGGCCTCGTTGAGCTTGAGCCTGCTGAGCTTCTCGGTGACCCACCCAGCCGCCTGGGCAACGGGGTCCCTGGCGATCTCCAGGCGATCCATCAGCCCCTCGAGTGTGGACTTGTCCACGTCGATCTCCTGGGCCAACTGGTCCAGAAACGAGCCCAGTGGGGTGTTGGCGTTGTTGGCGGCGAGCTTCTTGGCGAGTTCGCTGCCAGCGCTCGCACCGGCGAGGTGATCCCTCAAGTAGACCGACAATGACTTGGTGGCGCCCATCAGCAGTCCTTCCGTGAGATTGATGCCCGGTGGATACCCATCTGGGCGCGGTGTGACTCCGCTGGCATCTTGGTGGCCGGTTCCAGCGTTCCCGTTCAGTCCCCCCACCCGGCAGGGTTGATGGTCAGGCAGGCGGCTTGCCGGGCGAGTACGGCGTGGATAGCGTTGGCCGGTGATCAGATGGTCGGTGGTCTGTGGGTTGGTGGCGCTGGCGATCGCAGGCATGGCGCTGGCCACCGTGGTGTCACCGTGGTGGTGGTTTCTCGCCGCCGTGCTGCTGGTACTGGCCGTGGTCGGTGTAGGGGATCTCCTGCAGCGGCGACATTCGGTGTTGCGGAACTACCCGGTCCTCGGACACCTGCGTTACCTGCTCGAGTCGGTGCGCCCGGAGTTGCAGCAGTACTTCGTGGAGCGCAACGTCGACGGCCGGCCGTTCGACCGCGATGTTCGCAGCATTGTCTACGAGCGGGCCAAGGGAACTGACGCCGAGGAGCCGTTCGGCACCGAGCGAGACGTCTATGCCCGTAGCTACGAGTTCCTCGTGCACTCGATGGCGCCGGTCGCCGAGCGGGAGGAGCCGCCACGAGTGCGTGTTGGCGGGCCCGACTGCACCCGGCCGTACGACATGGCGCTGCTGAACGTGTCCGCGATGAGCTTCGGATCGCTGTCAGCCAATGCGATCCTGGCGCTGAACACTGGGGCCGCCCGAGGTGGATTCGCGCACGACACCGGCGAGGGCGGCCTGTCGGACTACCATCTGCGGCCAGGCGGGGATCTCATCTGGGAGATCGGTACCGGCTATTTCGGCTGCCGCACCAGAAAGGGTGGCTTCGACGCCGGACAGTTCGCGGAGAAGGCGGCCATCGACACCGTGAAGTGCGTGTCGCTGAAGCTGTCGCAGGGCGCGAAGCCGGGCATCGGCGGGGTGCTGCCGGGAGCGAAGGTGAACGGGGAGATCGCCAGGGTGCGCGGTGTGCCACGGGGGCAGACCGTGATCTCTCCGCCCTACCACGAGGTGTTCGACACGCCACGCGGACTGGTTCGTTTCATCGCGCGGATGAGGGAGCTGGCCGGTGGCAAGCCGACCGGGTTCAAGCTCTGCGTCGGCTCACGCCGACAGTTCCTGGCCGTGTGCAAGGCAATGCTCGACGAGGGGTGTACGCCGGACTTCATCGTCGTCGATGGCGCTGAGGGTGGCACCGGGGCGGCGCCACTCGAATTCGCCGACCACGTGGGCATGCCGCTGACCGAAGGTCTGCTCACCGTCCACAACGCACTGGTTGGGACAGGACTGCGGGAACGAATCCGGATCGGCGCGAGCGGCAAGGTGGCCACCGGGTCGGACATCGTCAAACGGCTGATCCAGGGTGCGGACTACACCAACGCCGCGCGGGCCATGATGTTCGCCGTCGGGTGCATTCAGGCACAGCGTTGTCACACCAACCGCTGTCCAGTAGGGGTGACCACCCAGGACCCCCGCCGGGCTCGTGCACTGGACGTCGCGGACAAGTCCGAACGGGTGTTCCGGTTCCAGCAGTCCACCGTGGTGAGTGCGCTGAAGATCATGGCGGCGATGGGCGTACGTGATCCCGGCGCGCTGACACCACATCAGCTGTGCCGTCGGATCTCGCCGAACGAGGTGCGTTCCTTCGCCGACCTCTACGAGTGGCTCGGGCCTGGCGAACTGATCACCGATGCGCCGCACACGTGGGCCGTCGACTGGTCTGTCGCGGATCCCGACCGTTTCGACGCGTAGTGCCGTTGACCGTCGATCGCGCCCACACGGAGTGGAACGCCGGCCGCGCACGGCCTGTGATGTGAGTGGTTCGACCGGCCTCGGTACTCTGACGCGGCCCATCAGGACCACGACCACTAGTACGGACTCGTTGAGCACGATCGACACTGGTCAAGCCGTCGTTCTCGGTATTGTGGAAGGGGTCACCGAGTTCCTGCCGGTCTCCTCCACTGGTCACCTCAAGATCACCGAAGGTCTGATGGGCATTCCCGTCGACGATCAGCCCGTCATCGGCTTCACCGCCGTGATCCAGGTCGGCGCGATCGCCGCGGTGCTGGTCTACTTCTTTGGTGACATCCTGCGTTTCGGCACGGCATGGTGCCACGGGATCGTCCGTCCTGAGGCGCGGCAGCGCCGTGACTACAAGTTCGCGTGGTGGGTCATCGCCGCCACTGTTCCGATCGTGGCCGCGGGCTTGGCGTTCAAACCGCTGATCGAGGGGCCGCTCGCCTCGCTGTGGGTGGTGGCCGGCTCACTGATCGTGGGCAGTGCCCTGATGTGGGGCGCCGAACGGGTCGGCCGCGGTAAGCGAGGAGAGGACAACCTGACCTTCACCGACGCCATGATCGTCGGCACCTCGCAGATCCTCGCGCTGGTGTTCCCCGGCTTCTCCCGCTCTGGTGCCACGATCTCCACTGCTCTGATCCGTGACCTGGACCGGGTGGCGGCGACCCGACTGTCGTTCTTCTTGTCGATTCCCGCGCTCACCGGGGCTGGGATCTACGAACTCAAGGACGCCGTCGGTGGCAGGATCGATGTTGTCCCGGTGGCCGTGGGCACGGTCGTGTCGTTCGTCGTGGCATACGCCTCCATCGCGTGGCTCTTGAGGTATGTCGCCAAGCACTCGTTCGCCGTCTTCGTCGGCTATCGGATCGTGATCGGCGTGGCGCTGTTCGGTCTGCTCGGCGCGGGTGTCCTCGCGGCCTGATCGCGGGTGGCGGGACGCTACCATTGCCCATCTGTCATGTCGTCTGGCGAAAGGCTCGGAGTCCTGGACCGGCACCCCTTGATCGTGATCGACGCCGCCAATGTCGTCGGGTCGGTTCCCGACGGCTGGTGGCGCGATCGGGCCGGTGCCACCGAACGGTTGCGCGACTCTCTCAGCACCCTTGCCGCGCACGGCCTTCCCGAGGTGGGTGCGCCAGCCGAGGTTGTCCTCGTCGTCGAAGGCAAGGCGCGAACCGTCGCCAGCACGGACACCGTTCGAGTCGTCGCGGCCCCTGGTGAAGGCGACGACACCGTCGTCGACCTCGTCCGTGCCGAAGCCGTGCGGCGACCGACCGTCGTCGTCACCGCCGATCGGGGACTCAGCGAGCGCGTCAGGCGGCTCGGTGCCCGCGTCCTCGGGCCGCGCTCTGTGTACTGACCTTCGGCGCGGGAGCACGACGCCTCAGTGACCGAGGAAACCTGCTGGGTAGATGACTTCCGGCTGCCCCTTCGTGGTGTGCATGGTCCAGAGCAGATCCGCAAGGTGGGCAGGGTCGACCGTGGGCCACTGCGGAACCGACGTGCCGGCGGCCCTGGCTTTCTCCATGTCGGCGTGGAAAGCGCTGCTCTCGATGGCGGCACCGATGTAGAGCCTTCCGATGTGGACACCTTTCTCAGCCACCTCGGCGTGCAGGGACTGCAGATAGTTGCGCTGGGCGGCCAGGGCGGGGCCAGGGCCGCTCCTGCCCGGCATACCCAGCACCGCGCTGGCTCCCTGTGCGGTCAGGATGGCGCCATGGCCCCGCTGGATCATGTGCGGCAGGAATTCCTGCACGAGCGCGAGCAACGTGGAGAAGGCGAGCGGCATGAAGTCCTGGGCTTGCCGCGGGGTCAGCGTGGTCGCGCGGGTGAATCCGGTATCACTTCCGGCAGGGCCGTAGTAGAACGCGTCGGGGTTGCCGACTCTGGCCCGAATCCGCTCGGCCAGCGGGGCCACAGCGTCGGTATCGGATAAGTCGGCGGTGATGACGTGCGCGGTCGTCCCGTCAGCGACGAGCTCCTCGGCCAGCAGGTCGAGCGGCTTCTGGCGGCGCGCGACGAGGACGACGGCGTAGCCCTCCCGGGCATAGCGGCGGGCAACAGCCTGGCCAAGGCCTGGGCCGGCGCCAAACACGGCGATGGACTGGGGCACGGCACCGCTGTTCTGTGTGATGGTCATTAAGTTGACTCTATGGTTAAGTTGACCCCGTCGTCAAATTGATAAGCTGTCGCCATGACTTCCGGGGCACGCGCGACGGGCGCGTCTCTGCGCGCCGATGCCGCCCGCAACGTGGCCCAGATCCGGGCGGCGGCTATCGCCGCCTTCCGTGGACGTGGACTGAACGCTCCCCTCGACGAGATCGCCGCGGCGGCCGGCGTGAGTAAGGCGACCATCTACAACCGCTTCGGCGGGCGGCAGGGCCTTGTCGAGGCCGTCATCGAGGAACTGGTTGCCAGGGAGATGTACGCGGCCATGGACAAAGCCCGGCGCGTGGAGGACCCGTGGGACCGCATCGTCACTTATGTCACCGACGTCCGTGACTTGCAGTACCGCGAGCCCGCCGCCGTCGACGTGCTCTTGAAGACCTATCCGGACTCCGAACGGCTGGTCGCCCTCTTCGAGGCGGCCAAGGACATGAGCGCCAGCCTGGTCCGGCAGGGTCACGAGGCCGGAGTGTTGCGGCAGGACTTCACGGCAGCCGACTTCTACTACGCCGCCGTCGCCAACGGGCTCGCCCTGCGCGACGGACCGAAACCCTCACGCGAGGACTACGACCGACGCGCCCGGTTCTTCCTCGACAGTCTCCGCCCGCACTGAAGCCCCTCGCCGGCCACGCGGGACCCGGGCAGAACGGTCAGTCAGTACACCCTCAGTGGCTGGTGGTCGCCTTCGCCAGACTGCGCAGACGGATCGCGAGCACGGCCAGCACCAGGCCGTACACGATGGCGTAGCTGCCCACGACGATGGCGATGCCGAAGGCGCCCGCGATCGGTTGGAACAGGATCAGTATCCCAGCCACCGCGGAGACCGCTCCCGCGATGATCAGGAAGACCTCGCCGCGGATCTGGTGCCGCAGGCGGATCGCGGCGGCGATCTCGGCGACACCGGTGACCACCGCCCATGCGCCGACAAGTGTTGCCAACACGAGCACGGTGATGGCCGGCCACACGAGTGCGACGACGCCGGCCGCGATGCCAAGTGCCCCGCCGATCAGCGAGAACCAGCGATGGCCTCGATCGCCGGAGCGTGCCGCATGGATGACGCCGCCGATCCCGTCGATGAGCGAGTAGACGCCGAATATCAGCGCCAGGGCCAGAACCGTCACGGCTGGCCACAAGAGTGCGATCAGGCCGAACACGACGGCGACGGCGCCGCGCGTGAGCAGCAGCGGCCAGGCCCGGCGCGGATCGATAACGACACTGCTGGCAGGTGTGGGGGAGAGCGAAGACATGGCGTCAGCTCCTTCACGGGCGTGCGCTGTCAGGCTACCGCCGAAGATCGCGATCCGCCTGTTGTAGTGGCCGTTATCGAGAAACCGACAAGGGTAAGTAGAGGCGAACGGTTGACATCTGCTTACCGTTAGCCCACACTCACCGTGTGCCTGTTTCCGCCACGAGAGTGTTGGACGCACTGGGAGATGGCAATCGTCGCTCCATTTTGGAGCGTTTGGCGGCTGGCCCGTTGCCGGTCGGCGCATTGGCCGAGCAGCTGCCGATTTCCCGGCCCGCGGTGTCGCAGCATCTGCGTGTGCTGAAGGAGGCCGAGTTGGTCACCGTGTCGGTTGTGGGCACGCGCCACCTGTACCGGATCAACCCCTCCGGGCTGCGGGCCGTCCGGGATTACCTCCACCGGTTTTGGATGACGGCCCTTGACAACTTCGCCGCGCTGGCTGAAGCCGAAGCCGCCGACCGGCGGTTGGAACCAGAGGAGCATCGACGATGACCACCGAGCCCACCACCGAGGTCCAGGTTCACCGGTCGGTGAGCGTGCCGCTGTCGCCGGAGCGGGCTTTCGCGCTGTTCACGGCCAGGATGACCGAGTTCTGGCCCCAGGAACACTCCATTGGCTCCTCCGCGCTGGCGCAGGTCGTCCTCGAACCCCGGGTTGGTGGCCGGTGGTACGAACGCGGAGTCGACGGCACGGAGTGCGAGTGGGGGCGCGTTGGCGAGTGGCAGCCGCCGAACAGGGTGGTGCTGCTCTGGCAGATCGGCGCGAACTGGCAGTTCGACCCGGATCTCGAGACCGAGGTGGAGGTGACGTTCACCGAGGAAACGGCGGGACGAACCCTGGTCGATCTGCGACACCGGCATCTGGAGCGCTACGGCGACCAGGCCGACGCGATGTACGCGGGGTTCGACTCGCCGGCCGGCTGGACCGGCACCCTCAGCCGGTTCGCCGAGGTGGCCGGATGACCAGCGAACAACGCTCCGTCGACGTGATGACGCTGGCCACCCAGGAACGCACCGACCTCGCCGACTTCCTGGACACGCTGACACCACAACAGTGGGAAGCGCCGAGCCTGTGCGAGGGTTGGACCGTTCGCGACGTGGTCGCCCACGCGATCAGCTACGACGAGCTGAGCTGGTGGGGCATGGCAAAGCGCTTTGCTCGCGGCGGGTTCACCCTGGACAGGACCAACGACGTCGGACTGACGGAGTACGCCCACGGCCCACGTGAACTCCTCGCTCTGCTGCGTGCCCACCTGCGGCCCAGTGGTTTGCCTTCCGCTTTCGGCGGCATGATCGCGCTCGTGGACGGGATGATCCACCATCAGGACATCCGCCGCCCGCTCGGCATGCCCCGCGACATCCCTCACGACCGGCTCCGAACCGCGCTGCGGCTGGCGCTGCTCGCCCGGCCTGTCGGCGCCTCCCGAAGGGCCCGCGGCCTCACCCTCGTCGCCACCGACCTTGACTGGTCACATGGCTCCGGCCCGGAGGTGCGTGGCCCAGGTGAAGCCGTGCTGATGGCCATCGCCGGCCGCGGTCACGCCGTCGCCGAACTGTCCGGTCCCGGTCAGTCCGTGCTCGCCAGCCGAATCTGAGACCACACGCCGGGTAAGGCCCGAGGATAGGGGAGACGGGTTCCGAAGATCAGCCCCGAGGCGTGGAGGTGTTGACCTGCGGATAACGTCCTGACCGCGACAGAGGTGTCAGAACTGGTCGGATTGCTCGGGCTGGCCGCCCATGTCGAGGGTGGGTGGTTCCGCGAGACCTGGCGGGCGGCCGCGCACGTCCGCCCCGCGGGGTACCCAGCCGACAGGCCACTGGTCAGCGCGATCTACTTCCTGCTGCACCCTGGCGAGCACTCACGCTGGCACCGGGTGCGATCCGACGAGATATGGCTGTGGCACCGAGGCGGTCCGCTGCGCCTGCGGCTCGGTGGCACCGGTGCGGAGCCTGACGACACCGACACCCTCGAGGTGGACCTCGGGCCCGACGTGGCCGCGGGGATGCGTCCGCAGATCGTCGTGCCCGGCCGGACCTGGCAGTCCGCGTGGCCACTCGCCGACCAACCCGTGCTGGTCACCTGCGTCGTCGCGCCTGGCTTCCACTACGACGATTTCTCCTTGGTGTGAAAGGATTGTTGGGTCCGTGCGCTGCTGGATACATCGACCAGCGGAGTGACGATGTCACCACCGGCGCGGTGTCAGGCTCGCAGCACGGAGCGAGAGAGCGACACCTCGGACAGATCCACTTCGACCCGTTTCCGTATGGACGCAAGTCATTGCCTTCGCACTCGTCCGTCCATCGTCGTGAACCTCATCCCCACTTGGTGTACTCAGGCAGGCGGCCAGCGACATCGGCCGGGGACGGCATGCGTGCGATCTCGTCGGCGATCGCACGGGCCGCATCGCGGTGCTCGGCACGTCCATGGACTGGCAACAACATCCGACCGCTGTCAGCGATGGCGTCCCTGCTCAGTTCGCCCGGGAGAAGGCGCAGCGCGGCGCCGGCGGCGGTAACCGCATCAGCGTTGGCGAACTGGTCGGCGCCCTGAGGAAGGATCAACTGCGGCGCGCCGACACTAAGCGCGCCGAGGGTGGTGCCGCTACCGCCGTGGTGTACGACCATGTCGACGTGGGGCAGCAGGTCCGCCTGCGACACCCAGCTCCGCACTGTGACGTTGTCGGGCATGCCGTGTAGCTGGCCCACCGGAACTCGCCCAGTGGCGACCACGATCCGTGCGTCCAACCTCGCCACTGCCTTGATCGTAGTCTCGAGCAACTCGGGAGTTCCGAACGCGGTACCGAAAGTGACGTAAATCAGTGGAGTGGAACTGAGCTGGCGCAATGTGGGTGGTGCGGTCGGTGCCGAGTACGGGGTGGGACGAAGTTCGATTCGGTCTTCGGTGGCGAGGAAGTCCTTGTCTTGCAGGGATGGCGGACAGATGTCGATGTGGGGAAGTCCGGGAGCGTCGGTGTTCCTCGTCGGTGATTCGAGCCCGATCCCTTCGGGGAACATTCGGCCGAAACCGTGCCAGATTCCGGGGATTCCGGCGCGGTGTGTGGCGATGGCCGCACCGGGAAGCCCCCATTCATGTACGACGAGGTCGGGCTGTAACCGTGCCAGTTCCGGTTCGAGATCCTCGGCGTACAGTTCATAGAAGGAATCCGCGGGGCGAAAAGGCCTCAGCCCGTTCGCTGCCAGCGGTGCGTGCACGCTCTCGCCAGCGGCGAAGTGCACCTCGTGGCCTGCGTTACGTGCCGCGGCCGCGAGGGGAATCAGTGGATAGGCGTGGCCAACCGAACCGAGGCTGGCAAACAGTATGCGCATGTCACTGGCGTCACTGCTGGCGGCCGTAGGCACGGACGGCGAGCGGACAGAACACGACGAAGAGGAGCGCGCACCAGATCAGGGTGCTGGCAACCGTGTCGGTGACGGGCGTGCCGTTCAGCAGGGCACGGCAGGCGTCCATGACATGGCTGACGGGGTTGAGGTCGGCCCAACCGCGCAGCCAGCCGGGAAACGTGACGGTGGGGGCGGCGAGGCTGGTGCCCAGTTGCAGTGGAAGAAAGGTGATGAAGCTGAAGGCCAGGACGGCGTTGGCGTCCCTGACGAGGACACCGATGAGCACGGTGACCCAGCTGAGGCAGAAGCCGAAGAGGACAGCCAGGCCTGCGGCGGCAAGCGTGGCGGTGGCCCCACCGTGGACACGGAAACCGAGAAGTATCCCGATGCCGAACAGGATGCCGACGGCCAGCAGGTAGCGGATGATGTCGGCCAGTACGGAGCCGAGTAGAGGCGCGATGCGACTGATGGGCAGGCTGCGGAACCTGTCGGTGACACCACTCTTGAGGTCGAGGTTGATGGTCGTGCCGGTCGAGACCAGTCCCGCGAGTCCAGCACCCATGACGACGATGCCGGGAAAGAGGTACTGCAGGTAGCCGGTGGTGGAGCCGGCGACGGAGCCGCCGAAGAGGTAGAGGAAGAGCACCAGGAACAACGCGGGGGTGATGACTCCGTTGACGACCGCGCCGGGGTTGCGCCTGGTCTTGGCCATGCTGCGACGGGCGAGCACGAGGCTGTGCCGGAGCCACCCGAGTGGCCGAGCGTGTGCGGGCATCATGCGGCCTTCGTGGGGCCGGTGGTCGTAGTGGGCGTGCCCGTCAGGGCGAGGAAAACTTCGTCGAGGCTGGGCAGGCGCAACGACAACTCGGTGACCCCGACGCCCCGCTCGCGAAGTCGAGTGGTGATCTCAAAGAGGTCGTCGTCACCGGTGACGGGTACGACGAGTTCGTTTCGGGTGGACGTCTGCGGTCGCCGACCGGCGACGGCGGTCAGGATCGCCGCCGCGGACCCGGTGTCCGCAGGATCGTTCAGCCGCACGGCGACGGTGTGTCCGCCGACCTGTCGTTTCAACTCGGCGGGAGTACCGGCGGCGACGACTTGTCCGTTGTCAATGACGGTGATGGCGTCGGCCAGCGTGTCTGCCTCCTCCAGGTACTGGGTGGTGAGGAGCACGGTGACTCCGTCAGCGGTCAGACCGCGGATCATCCGCCACGGCTCCTCCCGTTTGCCGGGGTCGAGACCTGCGGAGGGTTCGTCGAGAAAGAGAACCTCGGGATGGCCGACCAGGCTCGCGGCGAGGTCCAGGCGGCGGCGCATGCCCCCGGAGTAGCCGGCGACAGGTCTGCCGGCGGCGTCCTGCAGGCCGAAGCGGGTCAGGAGCTCCGTCCCGCGCTGCGTGGCCTGACGCCGGGGTAGGTCGAGGAGCTGTCCGATCATGACCAGATTCGCCAACCCGGTGAGTTCCTCGTCGACACTGGTGTGCTGGCCAGACAGCGCGATGCGCCGTCGCACCTGCACTGGCTGGCATGCCACGTCGAAACCGGCCACACGTGCATGCCCACGATCGCAACGCAGCAGGGTCACCAGGATTCGGATCAGTGTGGTCTTCCCGGCGCCGTTGGGACCCAGTAGGCCCAGTATCTGGCCGCGGGGGATGGCCAGACCGACACTGTCGAGCGCGATGGTCTTGCCGAACCGCTTGGCAAGGCCCTCTGCCACCACGCCGTATTCATGCACGCTGCTCTCCTCGGTGGCCAGATGGAGCCAGACCTCATCATCCAGATGTTAACAACATCTGGATGATGAGGGTATCTTAAATCTCGTGAACGGAACACAGGGATCGCGATGGTTCGGCTGACCCGCGCACAACAGCAGGAACGCACTCGCGCGGCCGTGCTGGCCGCGGCACGTGAGGAGTTCGCGGAGCATGGGTATGCCGATGCCAGGGTCGACCGGATCGCCGAGCGAGCGGAGCTGACCCGGGGCGCGGTGTACTCGAACTTCCCCAGCAAGCGCGCGCTCTATGTGGCCGTCCTGATCGACTCGATCGAGCCGCCGGACGTGGCCCCGACAGCCCCCTCGCCCGGCCTCGGCGAGGCCACAGGCGCGTTCGCGCGCGGCTGGCTCGATCGGCTGCCGTTGTCCGGAACGACGCCGGCCAATGGGCGCCTGCGGCCGTACTCGTTGGCGGCGGTGTTCGACGACGCGCCCGGCCGCACCGTGCTGACACAGCTCACCAAGTTGGAGGCACTGCTGTTCGGACTCGCACTGGAGTCATGTGCGCCGGACGACACACGCCGGGTGCGGCGGGTGAAGCTGGCTGAACTGGTGCTCACGCTGTTGAGCGGGGTCGGCTACCTGGCCGAGACCGCACCGGGATTCGGTGACCCCTTCGACGTGGCGCGCGCCTGCGAGCACTTGGCGAGCCTCGACTTCGCCGACACGTGGGACGCGCCGCACCTGCCCTTCATTGCCCCCGCGCGGGCTATCCAGGACACCTGGCGGTCGCCGGCCGAGTCGGTGGACCACATCACAGGTCGGCGCGTCGCATTCGACGCTGATGGCGTGATCGCGGTCCTGGGGACCAGCCGACTCGAGGCTGCCGAGGAAGCGGTTCGCGGAGCCCACCCCGGCGACCAGGTATCGGTCGTCGTGGTGACGAGTGATCCAGCCGAGCTTGGGCGCCTCGTGCGACTCCGGATCACCAACCTCACAAGGTGCCTGCGACCGGTGTTCGGTCCGTGGACCTGTCCCGGCCTTCGTCTCATCCTGGACGACAGCGCCGCCGTCGCCTCGGCCCTCGGCGTCGCGCATGCCGATGACACCGAGGCCGCGGTGCGTGTCCGCGCTGGGAAGATCACGGCACGTGCCAACGGGTTGGGCGCGGCACACGCGGTTGCGACCAGTCGGCCACGATCGCCGGTCTAACAGCGAGCACGTTGGTCACGTGAGGGCGGCCCGGCCTTCTGGCTGCCGGCCATCTTCGCCAGAAACTCGTGGCACTGTTTGGCGCGGGCTGAATCCTCAGCCATCACGGTGCGGACGAACTCGGCGATCTCATGTTCGTCCGCGGTCTCCGCGTCGCGCACGTACTGGCCATAATCGTGCCCCGCCGCGAGGCTGTGATACTGCACCGAGATCAGGTCATAGCTGACATCGTCAAAGCCGGTCTCCCGGTGGCCATCGCTACCTCCTCCATGTCACGGGACAGTCTCCTTGGAGATATCCGGTATCGGGTGAGGTATTCCTGGCTGTTGGCGAATGGCCGGCATCTCCGTGGGTAGTCGGAGGCCATGCGCACCGCGATGATCCAGGGCAGCACCGACGTGGTCAGGGATGGCGTTGCCGGTTACGTCGCGCACCTGCTGCCCGCACTGGCCGAACTCGGGATCGAGGCCGTGGTGAGACAGCCGACGAAGGAGCCGTTGCTGCACGACGTCGCCCTCGTGCACGTACAGTTCGCTCCCTCGGCGTTCAACGCCTCCGGATGGCTCGACGCACTGCCGAGACCGTTGGTCACGACGCTGCACGAGTACGACCCGCACGATCGGAATACTGAGTTCCTCGTCTCCCACAGTGCGGAACTCATCGTCACCAATGCCTGTCACGCGCGTGCGCTGCAGAAGCACACTGGCCGAACCGCGTGGCGGATCCCGTTGGCTCCCAACGTGCCCGACGTTGGGAAATCCACGGCCCGCGGTGAGGGGACGACAGTGGTCTTCTTCGGATTCGTGCACCCGGTCAAGGGAACGCGCTATCTGATCGAAGCCATCGCACGTCGTCCCGGCCTGAGACTCGTCGTGATCGGCGGATTCATCTCCTTGGCGCTGCCCCGGCACGAGGCGGCCGCCTATCGCGCCGAACTGACCGCCATCGCGCGC
This sequence comes from Kutzneria sp., assembly GCA_019239965.1. Taxonomy (GTDB): domain Bacteria; phylum Actinomycetota; class Actinomycetes; order Mycobacteriales; family Pseudonocardiaceae; genus Kutzneria. Next base: position 68,676 of record JAFAZC010000050.1, read on the forward strand.
GATCTCGGCGCGGGTGGGCGCGTGCGCTTTACGGGCTACCTTTCCGGCGCGCAGGTGTCATCGCTGCTGCACGGTGCCGACGTCGCCGTGCTGCCGTTCACGGCCGGAGTCACCACCAAGAGCGGCGCGCTGCTGTCGATGCTGGCCCACGGACTGCCGACACTGGTGACAGCCGCGGACGATCCCGATCCCGAACTCGTCGACGGAGACACGGTCGCCGTTATTCCGCGGCGACGCAGCGCACAGGCCGTCGTGGAAACGCTGGACCGTGTCCTCGGCGACGAGCTCGTGCGCACCCGTCTGTCCGCGCGGGGCAGGCAGTTGGCCGAGACACGGAGCTGGCCGTCGATCGCGCGGCAACACGTGGTGGCATACGAACGAGTGGCCGGCCGTGCCTGAGGCCAGCCGAATACTCGTCATCGACCTGCTGGGCGGCATAGGCGACCTGCTGATGCTCCTGCCGTCGATCCACGCCCTGGCCAGGTGCAACCCGCGGGCCGAGCTGGCCGTCCTCACGCATGCACCCGGCACGGAGCTGCTCCTCGAGGATCCCCTGGTGAGCTCCGTGGTGGCCGCGGCACCGCACGAGGAAGCCGAGACGGTGAGTACTGTGCTGGCCGCGTACGATCCGGATCTGGTTGTTAGCACGACCAACCACGGTGACGTCCCGGATCGCATCCGTGCTCATGGCTGCCGTTCGATCACCAACCTGTGGCGCGATCCGCCAGTCAACGTGCGCGTGGGGGCCAGGTACGCCGACATCCTGCACGCGGAAGGGCTCGTCGGCCAGGTCGACTCGACTCCATCGGTTTTCATCCGTCCCAACGAGCTGGTCGCGGCACGCAGGACTTTAGCCTCGATCCACCGACGGTCTGGCGGCCGTTGGGTGTCATAGACAGGACAGTGCCCTCTGAGCTGCAATGATTGCTGTTGTCGAGGCAACAATCATCCAGTTCGAGAGGGCACTTCGAGTGCAAGTTTCGCACAGGTTCGCTGCGGAGTCCGCGGTGTTCGATGATGACAATCTCGTGTCGCTGGCCGGGCTGGTGCCGGCGATGGGGTTGGCCGAGCAGACCGGGCTGAACGAGCTGTTGGCGGAGAAAGTGTCGATCACCGCACCGCGCATCAAGTCCGGGTCGGCCAACCCAGCCCCGAAGCTGGCCACGCTGATCGCGGGGATGTGCGCGGGCGCGGACAGCATCGACGATGTCGACGTGCTGCGTTCGGGCGGGATGACCACCCTGTTCGACCGCGTGTACGCACCCTCGACGATCGGAACCTTGTTACGGGAGTTCAGCTTCGGGCACGCTCGCCAACTGGAGTCGGTACTGGGTGAGCATCTTCGCCGGCTGTGCGGCCGGATGGATCTGCTGCCCGGCGCAGATGAACGGGTGTTCATCGACATCGACTCGCTGCTACGCCCGGTCTACGGACACACCAAGCAGGGCGCGTCCTACGGATATACCAAGATCGCGGGTAAACAGATTCTGCGTAAAGGACTTTCCCCCCTGGCGACGACCATCAGCACCGACAACACCGCACCGGTGATCGCCGGGATGCGGTTGCGCGCCGGCAAGACCGGCTCGGCCAAAGGCGCCGGCCGTATGATCGCCCAGGCCATCGCCACCGCCCGCGCGGCCGGGGTCACCGGGGAAATCCTCGTCCGCGGCGACTCGGCCTACGGCACCCGGGCCGTGATCGGCGCCTGCCGCCGGGCCAGAGCGCGGTTCTCACTGGTGCTGACCAAGAATCCCGCCGTCGCCCGGGCGATCGCATCGATTCCCGACGACGCCTGGACCCCGGTGAACTATCCGGGTGCGGTCCTCGATCCCGACACCGGCGAGTGGATCTCCGACGCCGAGGTCGCCGAAATCGTCTACACCGCCTTCGCGTCCACACCCGACCAGATCACCGCCCGGTTGATCGTGCGCCGCGTCAAGGACGCCGCTCGCCAGGACGAACTGTTCCCGGTCTGGCGGTATCACCCGTTCTTCACCGACTCCGCCGAACCCACATCGCAAGCCGACATCATCCACCGTCGCCACGCCGTCATCGAGACCGTGTTCGCCGATCTCATCGACGGGCCCCTGGCGCATATCCCGTCCGGGCGCTTCGGCGCGAACTCCGCCTGGGTGTTGTGCGCGGCGATCGCCCACAACCTGCTCCGCGCCGCCGGCACACTGGCCAGCACCGCCCTGGCCAAAGCCCGCGGATCCACCCTGCGTCGCAGGATCATCGCCGTCCCTGCCCGATTCACCCGTCCGCAACGAAGGCCCGTGCTGCACCTACCCACGCACTGGCCCTGGGCCGCTGCGTGGCAACGCCTCTGGCACGCCACCACCGCCTCGACCACCTGAGGCCCCTCCCGTCCCTGCGACCAGGAACAACAGTGGAAAGCTGGGCAGACCAGCGGCTACCTCACGCCCGAAACCCGACGGTCAGCTGTCGCCTGCCACGCCGACCACCCAGAACCCGCATCGGTGGATCGAGG
>JAFAZC010000174.1 GCA_019239965.1 Kutzneria sp.
CGGCCAGCAGCGCGGCGACGGCGTTGCCCGCCATGTGCTCGCCGGGCACGGCGACCCTGACCTCCAACGGCGCGCCCTCCAGCTCAACGGTGGACACGCTGCCCGCCTCGACCGGCTCGTAGGACACCAGCTTCGCGTCCTGTCTCCCGGTCACCTGACGTCCGTAGCGGCGCACCCGAACGCCGGCGGCCTCGGCACGGTCGGCCAGTCTCGCCGAGCCGGGATCGTCGGCGTTGGCGATCAGCACACCGCCCGGCTCGATCCGGTCGAGGAACGCCTCGAACACCCGCACGTAGGCCTCGACACTGCCGTGGTGGTCGAGGTGATCGGCCTCGACGTTGGTCACCACCGCGACCGTGGGCGAGAACACCAGGAACGATCCGTCGCTCTCGTCCGCTTCGACGACGAACACGTCGCCGCTGCCGTGGTGGGCGTTCGCGCCGGACTCGTTGAGGTCGCCGCCGATGGCGAACGACGGGTCGAGTCGGCAGTTCTGCAGCGCCACCGTGAGCATCGAGGTCGTCGACGTCTTGCCGTGGGTGCCGGCGATGCAGGCCGCGCGCCGTCCGGCCATCAGTTCGGCCAGCGCCTGCGACCGGTGCAGCACGGTGATTCCGCGCCGCCTCGCCTCGACCAGCTCCGGGTTGGTGTCCTTGATCGCGCTGGACACCACGACCGTCTCGACTCCGCCGTCGATCTGGTCGAGGTTGTCCGCGGCGTGCCCGAGCGCGATCCTGGCGCCCTGGGCCCTGAGCGCCAGAACCGTACGGGAGTCCTTGGCGTCCGAGCCGGACACCGCGACTCCCCGTGCCAGCAGAATCCGGGCGATGCCGCTCATGCCGGCGCCGCCGATCCCGACCAGGTGGGTCGCCCTCATTTGGCCACCGTGTCCAGCACCATGCGGGCGAGCACGTCGGCGGCCACCCGGTGCCCGCTGGAGCGGGTGGCGTTGCTCATCACCGCGAGCCGCGAACGATCCGCCACCAGCGGGACCACCTCGTCGATGATCCGCTCGGAGGTCAGCTCCTCGTCGGCGATCAGCAGGCCGCCGCCGGCCTCCACCACGGGTTTGGCGTTGAGTGCCTGCTCGCCGTTGCCATGCGGAAGCGGCACGAACACCGCCGGCAGTCCGACCGCCGACACCTCGGCGACGGTCATCGCTCCGGCCCGACACAGGAAAAGGTCGGCCGCCGCGTACGCGAGGTCCATCCGCTCGATGTAGGGCACCGCGATGTAGGCCGGTGCGCCGTTCACCTCCTGCACGATCAGGCTGTTGCGCGGGCCGTGCGCGTGCAGCACGCCGACCCCCGCCTCGGCGAACGCCTTGGCGGCACCCGAAACCGCGGAGTTCAGCGAGCGGGCGCCCTGTGAACCGCCGGAGACGAACAGGATGGGCGCCGTGGGGTGTAGTCCGAAGAACCGCCGCGCCTGTGCCCGCAGCGCCGCCCGGTCCAAGGTGGTGATCGACTGGCGCAGCGGGATCCCGATCACCTCGGCACCGGCGAGTCCCGAGTCGGGCACCGCGGCCGCCACCCTGGCGGCGAGCTTGGCACCGACCTTGTTGGACAGTCCCGCCTTGGCGTTGGCCTCGTGCACCACGATCGGCACCCGGCCGCGGGCGGCGAGGTAGGCCGGCAGCGAGACGTAGCCGCCGAAGCCGACGACCACATCGGCGCCGACCCTGGTCAGCACCGCCCTCGTCTGCCGGATCGCGTCACGGACCTGCAGTGGCAGCCGGATCAGGCCGGCCGAGGGCTTGCGCGGCAGCGGGGTGGCCGGGATCAGTTCCAGCGGATAGCCCCGCGCCGGAACCAGCTTGGTCTCCAGGCCGCGCGCGGTGCCGAGTGCGACGATCCGCGCGTCCGGCCGCATCCGCATCACCGCGTCGGCCAGGGCGAGCGCCGGCTCGATATGCCCCGCTGTGCCACCGCCCGCGACGACAACGCAGGGACCAGATGAAACGGGGGCGTTCAACGCCGTCCTCCTCCTGTCTTGCGCCCGGTGCCGCCGAGGCCGCGGGCGGATTGCTTCTTGCCGGTGTCACGGACGCCGCGGCGCCGGCGCTCGGTGGACGCCGCCGAGCGCTGCACCCTGCGCCGTTCGCCCGGCGCCGGCATTGTGGCACCCGTTCGCCCCCTGCCCGCGCCGCCCCGGCCACCACCCCTCGGCGGGGTGGACGGTCGTACCGGTTTGCGCCGCACGCCGGGCCGGTACGGCTCGGGCGCCGGCAGCCGCAGCAGTCCGCCGACCCGGCCGGGACCGAGCGACCGCAGTGCGGCGACCGAGTCGGGTTCGTTGCGGGCACAGTTGGCGAGCAGGCCGAACGCCATCATGGTTACCACGGTCGAGGTGCCGCCCGCCGAGATCAGCGGGAGGGTGATGCCGGTCACCGGCAGCAGGCCGATCACGTAGCCGACGTTGATCATCGCCTGGCCGACGATCCAGACGGTCAGCGTGGCCGCGACCAGCCGGATCCACGGGTCGGTGTTGCGGGCGGCGATTCTCAGGCCGACGACGGCGAGCATGCCGTAGAGCCCGAGCACGACGACCGCGCCCACGAACCCGAGCTCCTGGCCGATGAGGGCGAAGATGAAGTCGTTCTGCACCTGCGGCAGGTAGTCGTACTTGGCTGATCCCTGCCCGAGCCCCCGCCCGAACAGCCCGCCGTCGGCCAGCGCGTAGAGGGCCTGGATCACCTGGTGGCTGGCGCCGGACGGGTCGGCGTCCGGATTGAGGTAGGTCAGCAGTCGGGTGTTGCGGTAGCCGGTGCCCACCGAGAGCACCAGAACGGCCGCCACGGCGGCGCCGAGAATGACGGTAAACAGCCGGATCGGCGCCCCGATGTACCACAGCAGCGCGAGCAGCACCAACCCGAGGGTGACCGTGCTGCCCAGGTCGGGCTGCAGCATGACCAGGGTGAACATCACCAGCGACACGGGCACCACCGGGACGAGCAGGTGCCGGTACTGGCTGACCAGTGCCCGCTTGGTGACCAGCACGTGCGCCCCCCACAGCGCCAGCGCGACCTTGGCCACCTCGACCGGCTGGAACGACATCGAGCCGATGGCGAACCAGGCGTGCTCCCTGCCGTTGGCACCCCGCCCGAGCGGGGTGAGCACCAGGGCGAGCAGGGCGATGGACAGCAGCAGAAAGCTGGGACTGAGCTGGCGGATCATGCGTAGCGGCAACCGGAGGCTGAGGTAGAAGACAACGAGGCCGACGGAGGCGAACAGGAATGGCTTGCCGATGGAGTTGAACCAACTCTGGTCGACATCGACGACGGCGGACGCCGAGAGCACCATCACCAGACCGATGGCAGTCAGCAGGCCGAACACGGCCAGCAGCAGGTGGAAGGACGCCAGCGGCCGGCTCAGCCACGCCGTGAGCGCGTTCCGCAGTGCGGTCATCCTGCCAACCGCGCGCTTCCGGCCGGAGCGCCGCTCCGCCGTCACGACCCCACCTCCCGTCGCGGTGTCGCGGCCCGTCGCGGTGTCGCGGCCCGTCACGACGCCCCGGCGAGGCGGGCGCGCACCGCCTCGGTGAATGCGCGACCTCGATGTCCGTAGTCGGTGAACATGTCCATGGAGGCCGCCGCGGGGGCCAGCAGCACGACGTCACCGGGGCGAGCCAGTTCGCTGGCCACGCCGACCGCCGTAGTCATGGGCTCATCGTCTCCCGCCGGCACCTGTACCACGGGGACATCCGGCGCGTGTCGCGCCAGCGCGGCGGCGATCACCTGCCGGTCGGCTCCGATCAACACCACGCCGGCCAGTCGGCCAGCCGCCTCCGCGACCAGCTCGTCGACGGCGGCCCCCTTGAGAAGGCCGCCCGCGATCCACACCACCCGCTCGTGGGCGCGCAGCGAGGCGGCGGCCGCGTGCGGGTTGGTGGCCTTGGAGTCGTTGACGTAGGTGATGCCGCCCGATTCGGCGACGACGACCGCGCGGTGGTCGGCCGGCCGGAACGCCCGCAGGCCGTCGGCCACCGCGCGGGAGGGAACACCGTGTGCCCTGGCCAACGCGGCCGCGGCAAGGGCGTCGATGAGCCCTGGAGTGCCGGCCGGGCGGACCGCGGCCACCTCGGCGAGCGGCTCGTCGGCGGCGAACGCACGGTCGACGAGGTGGACATCCCGGATCCCGAGCTGCCCCTGACGCGGTTCGCCGAGGGTGATCCCGATCTTGTGTCCGGCCGGCGACCTGGCGAGCAGCTCCGCGGCCAACCGGTCGTCGAGGTTGCCGACGGCGACCGCCCCCGTCAGCGCGGTCGCCTTGGCTCGCGCGTAGGCCTCAAACGATCCATGCCAGTCGAGGTGGTCCTCGGCGATGTTGAGCAGCGCACCGGCGTCCGGTCGCACCGACGGTGACCAGTGCAGCTGGAAACTGGACAGTTCGACGGCGAGCACCCGATGGCTCATCGCGGCCACCACGGGAAGGCCGACGTTGCCGCAGGCCACCGCGTCCAGGCCGGCGGCGCACAGGATCGACTCGAGCATGCCGACCGTAGTGGTCTTGCCGTTGGTGCCGGTGACCACCAGCCAGACCGGCGGGGTACTGCTCCGCGCGCACAGCCGCCAGGCCAGCTCCACCTCGCCGATCACCTCGATGCCGGCCGCGGCGGACGTGGCGAGCAGCGGCGCGTCGGGACGCCAGCCCGGGCTGGTGACCACCAGCGCGGTCCCACTGGGCGGCTCCGCGAGTCCTGGCAGCAGCCTCGCGCCGGTGTCGGCCAGCGGGGCCAGCCGCTCCGCGCGGCCGTCGGTGACGGTGACCTCGGCGCCCTCGGCAAGCAGCGTCTCGGTCACCGCCCGTCCGGTGACTCCGGCGCCGGCGACCAGCACGTTCCGGTTGGACAGTTCCATCACTCGGTCCCGTGGCTCACCCTGACGCGGTGAGCCAGTCGTTGTAGAACAGTCCGAGGCCGAGCATGCAGCAGATGCCGGCGAGCAGCCAGAACCTGATGATGACCGTGGTCTCCGCCCAGCCCACCAGTTCGAAGTGGTGGTGGAACGGCGCCATCCGGAACAGCCGCCGGCCCGTCGCCCGGAACACCGCGATCTGGCTGCCCACCGAGAGCACCTCCACCGCGAAGAGACCACCGATGATGATCATCAGCAGCTCGGTACGGGTCACGATGGACAGTCCCGCCACGAGGCCGCCGAGTGCGAGCGAGCCGGTGTCACCCATGAATATCTTGGCTGGCGCCGCGTTCCACCACAGGAACCCGAGACAGCCGGCCATCGCGGCGGCCGCCACCAGCGCCACGTCCAGCGGGTCCCGCACGATGTAGCAGCCGACCTGGGACACCGTCGAACAGTTCCAGCGGAACTGCCAGAACGAGATGATGACGTAGGAGCCGAGCACCATCGCCGAGGTGCCGCCGGCGAGCCCGTCGAGGCCGTCGGTCAGGTTCACCGCGTTGGACCACCCGCTGACCACGCCGTAGCAGAACACCACGAATCCGATGACACCGAAGGAGATCACCGAGATGTCGCGGATGAACGACAGGTTCACCGAACCCGGGGTGAGCCCATCCTTGTTGGCGAACTGCATGGCCAGCACGGCGAAGGCGATGGTCGCCACGAACTGGCCGACCAGCTTCGCGGTCTTGTTCAGCCCGAGGTTGCGCTGCTTGCGGATCTTGATGAAGTCGTCGAGGAACCCGACGATGCCCAGTGTCGTGGTCAGCAGCAGGATCAGCAGGCCAGAGGCACTGAAGCTCAGCTCAGGAACACCGGGGGCCGAGGTGAGCAGGCTGTACGCGTGCGGCGCGAGATACCCGGCCCACATCGCCACCAGGATGGCCACCCCGCCCATGGTCGGCGTGCCCCGCTTGGCCTTGTGGCTGTCCGGCCCCTCCTCGCGGATCTCCTGGCCGAATCCCTGCCGGGAGAACACCTGGATCAGGTACGGGGTGAGCAGAATGGACACCACCAGCGCGACGGCGGCCGCGAGGAGAATGTTCTTCACGCGCGACCGCCCCTGCTCGACTCGCCGGGGCTCGAACCCGGGCTGGATCGCTCGGCGAGCAGCCCCTCGGCCACCCGCCACAGCGCCTCGGACTTAGACGCCTTGACCAGCACGACGTCTCCCGGTGCGAGCTCGTCCTCCAGCAGCGCGATGGCCGTGTCGACGTCCGGCACGAGCACCGCCCCCTCTCCTTCCATGCCCGCCGAACGGGCGCCCTGCCACAGCGGCGCGGCCGCGTCGCCGACGACGACCAGCCGGCCGACACCGAGCCGCGCCGCGAACCGGCCGATCTCCTGGTGCGCCGCCGCATGAGCGTCGCCGAGCTCGCCCATCATGCCGAGCACCGCCCACGACCGGTGCCGGCCGTCCACGCCGGCCGTCATGGCGGCAAGGCTGTTCAGCGCGGCTCGTACTGACTCCGGATTGGCGTTGTAGGCGTCGTTGACCACGGTGACCCCGTCCGGTCGCGTGGTGACGTCCATCCGCCGCGCCGAGACCCGCCGCGCCAACGACAGCCGCCGTGCCACCTCGTCGACGCCAATGCCCAGCTCGCCCGCGACGGCCGCGGCCGCCAGCGCGTTGCCGACGTGGTGGGCGCCGTGCAGGCCGAGTCGGACCGCGGCCTCACCCCGCGGCGTGACCAGCCGGAAGGCGGCCCGTGCGTGCTCGTCGAGTACGACGTCGACCGCCCTGACCTCGGCGCGCCGGTCCTCGCCGGCAAGGACGACGCGTGCCGAGGTGCGCGTGGCCATGGCGGCGACCAACGGATCGTCGGCGTTCAGCACGGCGACACCGCCGTCGTCGAGAGCCTCGACGAGCTCGCCCTTGGCCTGTGCGATGGCCGCGCGCGACCCGAACTCGCCGAGGTGCGCGCTGCCGACGTTGAGCACGACACCGATCCTCGGCGGCGCGACCCGGCACAGTTCGGCGATGTGCCCCTGGCCGCGGGCGGACAGCTCCAGCACCAGATGGCGGGTGGATCGGTCGGCGCGTAGCACCGTCCACGGGTGGCCGAGTTCGTTGTTGAACGAGCCGGGTGGCGCGACCGTCGGCCCCTCGGGCGCGAGCAGCTGGGCGATCAGGTCCTTGGTCGAGGTCTTTCCCGAGGAGCCGGTCACTCCCACCACGACGAGCCCGTCCCGGATGAGGCGGCCGGCGACGTCTCGCGCGAGCGCGGCGAGCCCGGCGAGCACCGCGGCACCGGCACCGTCAGTGTCGCCGGTCAGCGCGACGGACCTGGTGTGCGCCCGCGAAACCGGGGGCACGAGCACGGCGGGAGCGTCCACCGCACGGGCCGCGAGCACTCCGGCGGCGCCGGCGGCCACCGCGGCCGCGGCGAAGTCGTGGCCGTCGACCCGCTCGCCGGGCATCGCGACGAAAAGGCCTCCCCGAGCGAGCTGGCGTGAGTCGAACTCGACCGACCCGGTCACCACGGCTGTGCCGTCCGCCCGGTGCAACCGTCCACCGGTTGTCGCCGCGATCTCGGCGAGGGTCAGCGGGATCACCGGAGCACCTCGGTGATCGCGGCGGTCAGTTCGTCACGGTCGGAGAACGGATGGACGACGCCGGCGATCTCCTGGCCGGTCTCGTGTCCCTTGCCGGCGACGACGACGACGTCACCGGGCCGGGCCCGCGCGACGGCGTAGCGGATCGCCGAGCGGCGGTCGGCGATCTCGATCACCTCGCCGCGGCTGGCCGCGGGCACGTCGAGAGCACCAGCCAGCATCTGTGCCCGGATGGCGGCGGGATCCTCACCACGCGGGTTGTCGTCGGTGACGATCGTGAGATCGGCACCGCGGGCGGCGGCGGCACCCATCAGCGGACGCTTGGCTCGGTCCCGGTCGCCGCCGCAGCCGAGGACGAGCAGGACCCGGCCCGCGGCGCGGGCGCGCACCGCGTCCAGCGCTAGGGTGACCGCGACCGGCTTGTGCGAGTAGTCGATGACGGCGACGAACTCCTGGCCGAGGGCCACCGGCTCCATCCGCCCCGGCACCCGGGCCTCGGCCAGGCCACGGGTGATGTCCGCCCGCGGGACACCGATGACGTCCAGCACGGCGACCGCCAGCAGCGCGTTGGCCACGTTGAACGAGCCCGGCAGCCCGATCCGCACGTCGAACCGGTTGCCGTAGGGCCCGATGGCGGTGAAGGTCTGCCCGCCAGCCGGTGAGGTCTCCACCTGAGCGGCCGTCCAGGTGGCCGCCGCGCCGGTGGTGGACACCGTCACCGTGCCCGGCCGCACCAGCCGCTGTCCCCATGGCGTGTCCGTGCAGACCACCTCGATCGCCGACCTGCCGTCGAACAACTTCGCCTTGGCGGCGAAGTAGTCCTCCATGTCGGCGTGGAAGTCCAGGTGGTCGTGGGACAGGTTGGTGAAGGCGCCGACCGTGTAGCGCGTGCCTGCGACCCTGCCCTGGGCCAGCGCATGGCTGGAGACCTCCATGGGCACGTGGGTGACGCCCTGTTCGGCCATCACCGCGAACAACGCCTGCAGGTCCGGCGCCTCCGGCGTGGTCAGCGCGCTGTCCAGCCGCCGGCCGGCGAGCACCGTCTCCACGGTGCCGATCAGCCCGGTCTGATGTCCAGCGGCGGCCAACCCGGCCCGCAGCAGATAGGTGGTCGTCGTCTTGCCGGCGGTGCCGGTGACACCGAGCACCGTGAGTTTCGTCGACGGGTCGCCGTAGATCGTCGCGGCGAGGCGGCCGAGCACCGCGCGCGGCTGGTCGTGCACCAGCACCGCGAGGCCGCTGGCACGCACCGCTGGGCGGCCGGCGCCGGCACGGTCGGTCAGGATCGCGGCGGCACCGGCGGCAACGGCGTCGGCACAGAAGTCCGCGCCGTGCGCCCGGGTGCCGGGCAGCGCCGCGAACAGGTCACCGGGACGCACGTGTTGGGTGCACACGGTGGCTCCGGTGACCGCACGGGCGCCGCCGCCACCGGGAAGCAGGTCCGCACCGATCGTCGCGGCGAGCCGGTCCGGCGTCACCGGCTCGACCCGGCTGGGACGGGGTGGGGCCACCGCGGCCTTGCCCACGGGGCGGTCAGCACGCATGCCGTCGGAGGCTACCGGCGCACGGTGTGCAACCACGGGTGCCGTACACCTCCCCAGCACAAGAACTCGGAACATGAGCCGGGACAACGGCGAACGAGCCGGCGGCGACTGGTTCGGCAAATCTCCCGTGATCGTCACCTCACCCTATCCCAGGCGCGGCCGGCACTCCGGCGCGCCCGTCAGGGTGTGGCACGGTCAGGAAACGGCGAGGCCCGGGCCGGCCACCATCGAGAGCCGGACCTGGTCACGGCCGGCCGCCTTGGCCGCAAGCAGGGCGCCGTCAGCGGCGACGACCAGCCCGTCGACATCGGTGCCGGAATCCGGGTACACCGCGGCGCCCATCGACACCGTCACCTGGTTGATCTTGGTGACCTCGCCGGTTGTGGCGTCGGTGGCCGAGATCTCGGCCTGTGCCAACCGGAGCCGGATCCGTTCGGCGACCCTGAGCAGCTCCTCGGCGTGCACACCCGGCATGACCACGGCGAGCTCGTCTCCGCCCCATCTGCTGACCAGGTCGTCGTGGCGCACCTCGTGTTGCACCGCGCGCACGATGGCCTCGAGCGCCGCGTCGCCGGCGAGGTGGCCGTAGGTGTTGTTGACCTCGGCGAAGTGGTCGACGTCGATCATGAGCAGGCCGACGCTCGCTCCGGTGAGCCGCGCCCTGGTGATCTGCGCAGTGACCATCTGCGCCCAGAACGTGGGGCTCGCGAGCCCGGTCTTGGCGTCGGTGCGCGCGGCCCGCTGGAACTGCGGAAGCAGGAACTCCCGGTGCAGCGCGACGATGGTCAGCATCACCACCGGCACCGCCCACGGATAGGAGGCGAGCAGCGCGGCGACCACCACACCGAGGCCGAGGCCGGCGAGTACCACGATCTGGTCGGCGAACTCGCCGAGCGCGTTGCGGCCGCTGAGCTCGGGGTTGGACAGCACGATGGCGCCGACAACGAGCGCGTAGTTCACCAGCCACCAGCAGACCGCCGCGAGGACGATGGCCAGCAGGGACCATATGTCCGCGGGCACCCTCGGCGTCGCGGTCAGTCCGCAGGCGCGCAGCACGGCCAGCGCGCATCCGCCGGCGAGCACCATCGTGGCGACCGTGAAAACCTTGCGATAGATGATGCATCCGCGCCAGATCCTGAGGCACAGGTGCACATAATTGACCGCGACAAGAGCGACGACGAGAGGAAAGGGAAGCACCAGGAGTCCGGCGAACATCCACAGCGAATTCAGGTTGGTATGTGGCGAGCCCTCGACCGCAACTTCGCGCGTATGTTCGATTCCGCGCGCGGCTTCCATATGAATGAGCACCCCGGCGACCAGCGCGCCGAAACGCGGCCAATCAGACCAGCTGACCGGAATGATCGCCACTGACACCGCCGTGAGCAGCACCGCGAGGGCGTCAACGGCAAGCACAAACCCCAGAACGTGCCGAGGCAGCGACCAGATCGGCCACCGTGTGGGGGACAGCTGGCGACACAATGCGATAACGCTCACCGGGCGACCCTTATCTTGGTACCGCGCGAACCAGTACACCCTAATTGAGACGTCTCCCCGATGTCAGCCGCAACAGCCCGAATCACCTTTGTAGCGGAACAGGAAAGGGAACGATCATGGAAATCACCGGCCGCGATCACAGCAACAACTGGTACCGCAGCAACAACTGGGCCTTTCGGGAGAGCAACAACTGGTACCGCAGCAACAACTGGTGACCGGCGGTAGTCACCTGGCCCGCTGCCACGCCAGCCCGGCGGCACCGGCGAGCACAGTGCCGAGCATTCCGGCCCCTGCCACCGCGCCACTGGGACCAAGCCACTCGGCGGCGAGGCCGACCATGACCACCCCTGTCCCCTGAGCCGTCCTGAGCGCGGTCGCGGCCAGGCCGAACGCCTGGCCCCGACCATGATCGGGAACCGCCTGCACGAACGCGGAGCGGGCCGGCATGTGATAGGCCGAGGCCATCCCGGACAGCGCCCACAGCGCGACCGTCACCGGGATGCCTGGTCGCAGCACGCACGCGACCAGGGGCAGGCACGCGCCGACGGCGAGCACACCGAGCAGGCGCAGCCTTGTTTCGGGATGCCATCGACTGACCACCCACATGCCGACCACAGCCCCCGCCGGGCTTGCCGCGAGCAGCAGGCCGACCGAGCCGTCACCGCCGCCGAACTCCGCCGCGTACGGCGCGGCCACGCCCTCCACCGTGACATAACACCCGGCGACGCAGGCCAACGCCACCAGCGCCCGTAGCCGGCAATCAGTGCCGACGAGCACGGCTCCGGCCACGATCGACCGCCACCACGACGGTGAACGCCGTGCCGAGCTCCCATCGATCCGATCCCCATGCGGCGTTCGAGGCACTGGCCGCCTCGCGACCCCGGCGGCGACCAGCACGGCGGAGCCGAGGAAGGTCGCCGAGTCGATGAGGAGTCCCTGTGCTGGGCCGATGACAACGAGCAGGGCTCCACCGCCGGCGAATCCCACCACCTGGGCGAACTGGTCGACCATGTCGGTGGCACCGGTGCCGACCACGTACCGGTCCCCGTCGAGAGCGGCGGCCAGCGTCGCCGCACGCGCCGCGTTGAACGGCGCCCCCGCGGCCTGCACGACGATCAGCAACAGACAGAGGGGGACGAACGGAAGGCCGGGCACGGCCATCACGGCCACGAGCGCGGCCCGTCCCAGATCGGAGACGATCATCACCGTGCGCCGGGGATACCGGTCGGCGATGCCGGACAGCAGTGGACCGGACACCAGATCGGGCAGGAAGGTCAGCGCGTAGGTGAGCGCCGTGAGCCCCGCCGAGTCGGTCCGCTCGAACACCAGCACCGACAGCGCGACCCTGGCCAACTGGTCGCCGACGACCGACAGCAGCAGGGCGGCGAACACGGCGCGGAACTCCCCGACCGCGAACACGTCCCGGTAGCACGCCGGTCGTCCCCGATCCACCATGGCGCGCCCCCTGCTGCCTCGGACTCGCGCATTCGCTTGGCCGTCCCACAACGATTGTGTTGACAACGGCACCAGACCAGCGACTGTACGGAGCAATTGGGGCAGCGCGCCTGCCGACGAGTGGACTCGGGCGCCGCGAGCAGGGGGAAGCCCCCGAGCACGGCCGCGGCTCTGCTGATGGTTCGTTTCATGGTCCTGACTCCCCCGTAATCGCACGGCTCCCACCCGTCCGGAAACCACGGTGATGCCGAGCGATCCGGTGCAGGTCGAGACCCGGCGAACAGGGACATGCCCATCCGCAAGGACAGGTGGTCACGGTGGCCGAGCACAACTGGACCCACAGCGCACCCGACGCCAGACCGCAGACCCATGTCGGCAGCGTGGACGCGGGACCGGCCGTCTTCTACTGCTGGACGTGGGGCGCGCCACTGAACACCCGCGGCGGCACCAGCAGCCAGTGGGTCCACACCGATGACGACCTCAACACCGACGTGTACATCAACGCTCAGTACCTGGAGCCCAAGAGCACCGCCGCCGGCCGCCGCCCTGCTGAGGCCATGGGCAGAACGGCGCACAGCGTCTTACGAGGCCAGCACCTCCCGGAGGACAGTGCCCACGATGCGCACGCCGTCCTGGGTGAGCACCGACTCGGCGTGGAACTGCATCGACGCGAAGTGCGGGCCGTGCAGCGCATGCACCTCGCCGGTCGTCACGTCCCGGCTCACTTCCACCACACCGACGTCGGCACACTCGATCTTGTCCTCGACGCTGCGTGCGGCGAACGTGTTGTAGAAGCCGACGCGTTCGTGAGTGCCGAACAGGTCGATCTCTCGTTGAACGCCCTGGTTGGGAACCTCCCTGCGGACCAGGGTCAGGCCGAGCCGCATGCTCAGCACCTGATGACTCAGGCAGACCGCGAGAAACCGCCGTCGCTGCGCCAGCAGCGTGTCGACCGACGAACGCAAGTGAGCGATCTTGGGGTGCTCGGTGTCGCGTGGATCGCCAGGGCCGGGTCCCATGACAACCAGGTCGTAGCCGCCGAACTCGTAGGGCTCGTCGTATCGACGCACCGTCACCGCGAGGCCCAGGGCGCGCAGTTGCTGTTCGAGCATGGCGGTGAAGGTGTCCTCCGCGTCCACCACCAGCACCCGACGGCCGGCGAGCACTGGATCAGGGCTGGTTCGCGCGCCGTCCCCGGCGAGCCAGAAGCCGGCTATGGACGCGTTGCGGTGCTCGAGGGCGGCCAGAACGTTGGGATGTTTCGCGAACCCGGCTCGGTTGTTCGCTTCCAATGCCTTGAGCAGACCAGCGGTCTTGGCACGTGTCTCGGCCACCTCGGACAGTGGGTCGGAATGCCGCACGAGTGTCGCACCGACACCGATGCGCAGCCTGCCGCCGCTGTCCAGATCAGCGGTGCGGATGAGAATGGCCGAGTCCATGGTGCGGCCGCCGTGTTCGTCACGGCCGATGAGAGCCACGACGCCGCTGTAGTAGCCGCGGCCTTCTGGCTCGTACCGCTCAATGACGCGGCAGGCACTCTCCAGCGGGCTGCCGGTGACGGTGGGGGCGAACATGGTCTCGCCAAGTATCTCGCGCGGATCCCGGTCGCTGTGCCCCTCGATGAAGTACTCGGTGTGGGCAAGGCAGGCCATTTCCTTCAGGTAAGGGCCCACGACTCGGCCGCCAGTGTCACAGATCCTGGCCATCATCTTGAGCTCTTCGTCGACGACCATGTAGAGCTCGTCGGCTTCCTTGCGGTCGGCGAGGAAGTCCATCACCTGAGCCAGCGTGGGCCCCGAAGGAGGGTAACGGTAGGTACCGCTGATGGGGTTCATCACCGCCGTGCCGGCATGCAGACTCACATGCCGTTCCGGCGAGGCGCCGACGAAAGTGCGGTCGCCGGTGTGCACCAGATAGGTCCAGTACGCGCCGGATTCCCCTTGCAGGAGCCGTCGGAAGAACGACAGCGCGCTGCGCGGGGTGTAGTTGGTGATGTCGGCGACGAACGACCGCTTGATCACAAAGTTGGCGCCCTCGCCTGTCCCGATCTCCTCGGCGACGACTCGGCGGACGATGTCGGCATAGGCGTCGTCCGCCACGTCGAAGTGGCCGTTCACGAGTTCGATCGGCTCATCTGGCAGCCGGAACAGCGCCTCGGCCACCGGAAGTTCCGCCTGGCCGGTGACGGACATCGCGATCAGCGGTTCGCCGTCGTCCGCACAGGCGAACCCCCGCTCGGTGATCTGTCGGTAAGGCATGATCACCAGCGCCTCGTGCCGAGGGCCGTCGGCACCGGAGACAGCCGCGGGAAGCGGAATCTCCGCCAGCGTCTTCGGCGTCGACACGGTGCCGCTGAGGACCTCCAAGATCGCCGAGCCGGTCCTCTCGGGACGGTACAGCAGGGCGAACGGGCCCGGCCGCGACGACAGCACCTGTTCGAGGAGGTCGGTCGCCTTCGTGGGCAGTGGTTCCGTCGTCGTCATAGGACAGCCTTCGCTTCTGTGCGCAGGTCGGCCAGGACCATGTCGGTAGTGACGACCATCGCACAGCGCCGTGACGCATAGTCGACAGTCATTCGGTGGTATTCCTGCGAGAAGTCGGCTACCGCGTCGGCGACCAGGAATGTCTGGATATCATTGGTGAACGCCTCGACCGCCGTCATCAGGACACCCACGTGTGCGTACACGCCGCAGACGATGAGCTGGTCACGACCGTGCGCCCGCATCCGCTCCAACAGCTCGGAACGAAAGAAGGCGCTGTAACGCCACTTGGTGAACACCCAGTCCGACTGTTCGGGACCAAGCGGTTCGACGATCTCGCGGTCGGCAGGGGCAACACGCATTCCCGGCCCCCAGAAGTCCTTCAGCAGTCCACGTTGTTGGTCGGTCATCCCACCGGGCTGGGCGGTGTAGGCCACCGGGACACCGAGCGCGGCACAGTGCTCACGCAGCGACGCGGTATTCCCCACAAGCTGTTCACGAAGCGCCGGTGTCGCCGAGAACGGGCGAAGGAAGTATCGCTGCATGTCGTGGATGAGCAACACCACGCGATCCGGGTCCGCCCGCCATTCAGCGACGTTGTCCGGGAGATCGCCCGCGGTCGGCATGGGATAGGGCTCGATGGGCGGAATACCCGCCATGGCACCGCCTTTCCAGGATGGAAGTCCGCGTCGGGTCAGACGCCAAGCGTGGCACCGCCGTCGACGGTCAGGTGCTGCATGGTGATGTGTCCCGCCTGGTCGGAAAGCAGGAACACGACGGAGTCGGCGATGTCAGATGGCCGAGCCAGCTTCCTAAGGGGAATTCCGACCCGGTAGGCGTCAAGCCTGCCGTTGATTGTCCCTTGTGGACCAGTCTCGTCGTGCCACATGGAGCTGAGCATCGGTGTGTCCGTCGACCCGGGTGCCACCAGATTGCAACGAATTCCGTACTTGGCGACCTCGAGCCCCAGACACTTGATGAACATCGTCGTCGCCGCCTTGGAGGCGGAGTAGGCGGCCATCTCCGCGCGTGCCGTGCTCGCCGCGTTGGACGCTACGGTGACAATGGCTCCCCGCGACCGGGGCACCATTCGGTTGACCACGGCGCGTGACACGAAGAAGACGCCTGTCGTGTTGACCGCGAAGGTGGTCATCCAATCCTCGTCGGTGAGTTTCCTCGCCTCACCAAGACGCAACACGCCGGCGGCGTTGACCAGGTACTCTACCGGGCCAAGCTTCCGCTCTACGGTATCGACGAGATTCTCAACCTGCGCGAGGTCCGTCACGTCGGCGGGAAACGCCTCGGCACGTAACCCGTCGGCGGCTAACTTGTCCACCGCGTCGCCAAGACCGACGGCGTCGCGGTCCGTCGCGGCGACCACCGCGCCCCGCTCGCCGAGGGCACGCGCGACAGCAGCGCCGATTCCTCCCGCCGCCCCAGTCACCAGCGCGACCTTGTCCTCCATCTGTTCCTTCTCCTCTCGACGCGATATGTCCTGTGACCGGCGCGGCACCGGAGTCTCATCCGCGCCAGGCTGCGACGATCGAGGCCGCCTGGCGTGGATTGAGCCTTGGATCACAGAAACTCGTGTACTTGTCACCGACCTGGTCGAGACTGACCTCGTCGGACACGCATTCGGTGACGTCGTCTGGTGTGGTCTCCAGATGGAGACCTCCAGCGATGCCGCCGGAAGACCTGACGGCGCACTGAAACTCCTCGACTTCACGCTGGATCGTGCTGACGAGACGAGTCTTGAGACCGTCTGGTGCGGTAATCGTGTTGCCGTGCATGGGATCGGTGAGCCAGATGACGGGATGCCCCGCGGCACGAACGGCTTTCACCAGCGACGGTAACCGATTGGCGACCGTCTTCGCTCCCATGCGGGCAATCAGCGTGAGCCGCCCCTTCTCACGATTCGGATCGAGTCGTTGACACAGGGCGAGTAGCTCA